>CAZAED010000001.1:0-5179 GCA_964484145.1 uncultured Candidatus Saccharibacteria bacterium
GGAAATTGTTGATGATGTGGCGTTAATACCAACAACTGTACCGTTGTTAAGAAGTGCTGCTGCTGAAGCTAAAGCAGAAGCGCCGGTATAGTAAGCTACCTGTCCGTTAGTGCCGGTAGAGACTATAGGTGTTCCGCCAAAGAGTGTAGAAGTGCTGGTCCAGGCGGGCTGGCCTGTGCCGTTAGACATAAGGAAGTTGCCGGCTGTACCTGCTTGGTTAAAGCGGAAAGTAGAACCGTCTGAGTAAGCAATACTGCCTGCAGAACCTATGGTGGTAGTACCGGTGCCTCCCCTGCTAATACCTAATGTTCCTGTCCAGCCCGGTATGAAAGTTAAGGTATTGGCAGTAGTAGTGCTAATGCTAATGGTAATGTTGGTGTCAGTAGTGGTAGCTACATGAATAGCAGGACCGGTAAGAGCGGAAATAGAAGTTAAGGCTGAAGTTAAGTAAGTAGAGCTGTCAGTATAGAGAGAACCTCCGGCTGTTGACCTAACCAAACCGGCTCCTAAGGAAGAAATGGTAGTGGAGCCATTAGCAGCTACGGTAAATAAGGCGGAGTTAGTAGAAGAAGCGACAGTTAGGACATTAGCTGTAGAACCAGAAGTGCCGACTACGGTTAACTTAGCGGTTGGTGTGGAAGAAGAAATACCTACATTACCCAAAGCTGTAACAGTTAAGAAAGAAGTGCCGGAAGAGGAAGCAATATCTAATGCCGCATAAGTTGTGGTAGCCAAGTTTACCACAGCTAACTTAGCCTGAGTAGAAGTTGAGGTTAAGCCAACAGCGACTTGACCTTGGAAAAAGTTAGGCGCTAAATTTCCGGCAGAATAAATATTGTATCCGTTGGTTGAATTTGCGCTTGCTGCCGAGTTATCTGCTATATACAACCCATAATTATTTCTTAAAATTCCATCCGCGTAAGCATTTTCTATATAAAGTCCGTAATTATTAGCTACGTTACCAGTAGTATTTACATAATTACCTCCGGTAAACACTCCATAAGCATTTGTTACTCTAGTGTCATTGGAATACATGCTAAAGTATCCAGCATACGCATTGGTTGTGGTAGCACCACCATTGCCGGTATAATAACCTGCTACAGCTGCAACTTTTCCTTGAGAAATTCCTGAAGGGTTAATTATAAACTGCCCCGCAATAGCATCTTGAGTGGTACTTGCGCTTAAAACAAGTTGCTGACTAAGACCGTACAGATTTGAATAAGTATAGCTCGCGCCATTTACATAGGTATAATTTCTTTGACCGTATAAATTAGTCGAAACATTACCCGAAGGTGTATATGTAGTGTAGTTATTAATTCCCGACATGCTGTTGCCGGAAATTGTAGTATAATTTTCCCTTACATTTAACACTTGCCTTGAGGTTTCAGAAGGTGTATAGTCAACCGCGGAATCGTTGCCAATTGCCATATGTCCGGAGAACAAAGAACTACCGCCTACACCCAATAAAGCTGCCGGAGAAGCTGAACCTACGCCTACGTTACCGCCCACTAAAACAGTAAGTAATTGTTGTCCGGTGGAAGAAGATACGGTGAATATTGGAGTAGTTGTATTAGCATCGTTATTAAAACCTTGAACAACCAACATAGCTGTAGGTGTAGAAGAGTTAATGCCAATTCTGCCGTTTGATTTAACCGTAAGTATACTGGTACCAGAAGAAGAACTTACATTGAAAGGATCAAGTGTGCCGCTGCCTTGAATGTTAAAGCTTATGGTCGAAGAAGTAGCGTTCACGCCGGCCACTGTACCGTTGTCTATAAGTTTTCCGTAAGTAATGCCCGTGGAAGAAGCCCAGGTAGTAACATAACCCACTAAGCCGCCGCTTACGCTGCCTCCCCCGCCGGTTTGGTCGGTTACCCAAGAAAGGTTACCGGAAGAATCTGACTGCAGTATTCTATTGCCCGCCGGTAAAGCGTTCGGCCAGTAGTAAGTAACTCCGTTAATGGTGGTAGTGGCCGCGCTTAAGGTGGTAGTACCATTAACTGTTAACTGAGTTAATGTAGTTAGGCCTCCTGAAGAAACAGTTAAGTAGGCAGAATTAGTAGAAGAAGCCACAGTGAGTATGTTGGCAGTAGAACCAGAAGTTCCAACTACAGTTAGCTTGGCAGTAGGAGTGGTAGAACCAATTCCAATATTGCCGGCAAAATAATTTTGTTGTATTGCCGATGCCTGATAAATGCCGTAATCATTAGTAATAGTACCAAAATTGTCAGCCTGCAAATAAATTCCGTATCTGTTTGAAATAGTGTTACCATTATGAACTTGTTCTACAAAAATACCATAAGCATTAGCAACAGTTGCTGGAGAGTCAGACTCTAATAAAATATCTAGCCCAGTTAAATTAGTAGTAGATGCTATTGGTGAACCAGAATTGTAAGCTGTAAGTTGCAAAGCCTTTACGCTCTCAACCGTACCTCCTAAATTAGAAGCGTCAATAGTACCGCCAAGCAAGCTTGTGGCTGACGATGTTACACCTCCGGAAGAATCTAGCCATACGTCAATATCTACCCCTTGCATTGATCCATATCCAATATTACTGGTTGTACCTGGAGTTGTAACCTGCAATTTCATACCTACGTTAGTAGCTGTGGTGGTAGCAGACGGATTAACTGTAAATACCAAATTGCTAAAATTGTTAGTGCCTGAAGTAGCTGCATTGCTACCTTGCACATCTAACAAATAGGAAGGGCTTGAAACGCCAATGCCTACATTGCCATTTGCGAGTACTGTAAGAAGTTTGGAGCCGGTAGAAGATGCTACAGTAAACACGGGCAAAGTCGGCGAACTGCTTGTGCCTTGTACTACTAAAGTAGCGGTCGGGGTAGTGGAACCTATGCCAACACTGCCCCCAAGAAGTATTGCCGGGTACTTAGTTGCTGTGCCTGGTTGCAAATCCACATACAAACCATACTGCGTACCGCCGGTGGAAGTTGAGTTGCTGGTTATATAGTTGCCGTAGAATACATCGTTACCCGAGGCAAAGGTGGCGCCTTTAGTGTAGCTGCCATAAAGCGTTTGAAGTTCGGAGTCGCCATTCTGTGACCAAGTGTCGTTATACAAACCATAGAAATTAGTATTGTTGCCGCTAATAGCGCCGTGACTAAAGGTATTATTTACTCCGTAAATATTTGAACCATTTCCAGTAGATCCAATACCTAAGTTATATACACCATACACAGTTGAAGTATTGGCAAGATAATTTATGGTGTTAAAAAGCCCATAAGTTTTTTTGTTTTGGTAGTTACCGTTTACTATACTGTTAATATTTATTGTTGGGTCAGAGCCTCCATCAAAAACAGTAATATACATACCCGTGGTAGTTGCGCCACTTACTGAATCCCCTGTTACTCTTAAAATAGTACTGGTAGAAGCGGCGGAATAAATATCCAACATTGCGGTTGGAGTCGCTCTATTAATTCCAACTCTGCCATAGGAATTAACTTTTAAGACCGAAGTGCCGGTAGAAGAAGACAAATTTAAAATATCGCTTGTTCCGGCATTACCTTGCACGTTAAATGTAACAGTTGAAGAAGTTGCATTAACTCCGGCTACTGTGCCATTGTCTATAACTTTACCGGTAGTTAAAGAGGAAGCGCCACTCCAAATAGCAGAATAACCGTTAGTACCGCTGCCTGAAATACCACCGCTTCCAGCAATAGTAATCTGCCCTGGTGTCGAAGTAGTAATAGTTATATTACTACCAGCAACAAGGTTGGTTACTCCCCAACTACCACTAGCATGGGCAGACAAAAGTTGTCCTGCTACAGTAGGAGAAGAAGAAGTGCCCGTACCCCCACGAGCTATGGAAAGTTGTCCGGTAAAGCCCGGTATAAAGGTTAGAGTATTAGCAGTAGTGGTTGAAATACTAATAGTTATGTTAGTGTCTGAAGTTGTGGCTACATGAATAGCAGGACCGGTTAAAGCTGAGATAGAAGTAATAGCAGAAGTTAAGTAAGTAGCACTGTCAGTATAGAGAGAACCATTACTTGTGCTTCTAACTAAACCAGCTGCTAGAGAAGATATAGTAGTAGAACCGTTAGCAGCTACAGTAAACAAACTAGCGCCGGTAGAAGTGGAGACTGTAAAGACATTTAAAGTAGGAGAGGTACTAGTCCCCTGTACTACTAAGGTAGCATTAGGAGTACTGCTGCCTATGCCTACTCTTTGATTACTTGTAACACGTAAAATACTTACTCCTGTAGAAGAAGCGATATTTAAAATATCATTTGTTCCTGCTGTACCTTGAATGTTAAAGCCTATGGTAGAAGAAGTAGCATTCATACCAATAACACTGCCGTCATCTATTAACTTAGCTGCGGCAAGGGCTGAAGCAGAAGTCCAGCGGGAAGCAAAACCATTGGTTCCTGTTCCGGTTACTGTACCTTGGAATTGGTCAGTAGAGGCAATAGTTATTTGTCCTACTGTAGAAGTTGTTATGGTTATGTTAGAGCCGTTAATTAAAGTAATAGGAGCGTACTTTGTTCCAGTACTGTCAGCTCCAAGTATTTGACCTTGCTGGGTGGGAGCTGTGCTTGTACCTGTGCCGCCGTTAGCTACAGCTAAGACTCCGCTAACATCACTAGAGCCTAAAGCTATGGCGCCGTTAAAGAGAGAACCACCGGCAGTACTTCTAACAGGTAGAGCATTGCTTAAATTCGCAATAGTAGTAGAACCAAAAGTATTAATAGAGAACAAAGAAGTTCCAGTAGAAGAAGAAATAGCGAAAGGATTATTAGCTCCTGCTCCTACAACATTTAAAGTAAATTGAGGGGTAGTAGTATTAATACCAATGTTAGTAGCTGTATCATAAATTAAAGAGTTAGCTGTAGTACTTGCGCCTGTAGCTTTTGGTAAGTAGCCTAAAGTTAAACTGCCGCTAAGCTTGTTGTTAAAGGTTAACCAGTCTACAGAAGAGAGAATACCAGAAGTAGTGTTACCTGCATTACCTACATTAATAGTAAGAGCATTAGTAGTAGTGGAAATATAGAAGCCGGAGTTAGAAGAAGTAGAAACATTAGCTACTACATTACCTGAGAGAGAAAGACTGGTAGATGTACCTATTAAGACTTGTTGTCCTCCGGTAACAGTAAGGAAATTGTTAGAGGAAGTTAAACTACCTAAAGTAGTAGTACCTATGCCGCCTCTGTTAACAGCCAATACT
>CAZAED010000001.1:5279-20779 GCA_964484145.1 uncultured Candidatus Saccharibacteria bacterium
CTACAGCTAAGACTCCGCTAACATCACTAGAGCCTAAAGCTATGGCGCCGTTAAATAAGTTACCGCTGCTATCACTTCTAACATTACCTGTAGTTAAAGAACTAATAGTAGTAGAACCACTAACAGTTAATCTAGTTACTGTAGTTGTAGCTAAAGTAGAAGTACCGGTAACAGATAAAGTACCTGAGAAAGAAGGACTGCTTGATACAGCAATAGTAGAAGTACCAGAGAATGTAATGTTACTGCCGGGGTTAAAGAAGGAAATAGGACTATTGTAAAGGTTAGACCACTGAGTAGTAGAAGCAGAAAGAGGAATATTGTAACCTGAAGAAACCGTCGGAGTAAATGTAACTGTGTTAGTAGAGGTAGAAATATTTAAACCAATGCCTGTGGCAGTATTTGTAGCAAAGGTATAGTTAATAGCAGAGACGCCATTAATAGTAGTAGTACTAAATGGTTGAAGTGTGGTGTTTAAGGTATTACCACTCCAAGAAAGACCGGTGCCTGCAGTTATTCTAGAAGAAGGGGTAACGTAGAAATTAGACCACTCTGTGGTAGAGGCTGTTAGAGGGATAGTGTAACCGGACTGTAGTGCCAAAGCCCAGTTGTGGTCATTGGTATTAGAAGTAATGCTTAAAGTAAGTCCGGTAGCTGTGGTTGTAGTAGAAAAGGTTTGGGTCGTTCCAGTCTGGCCATTTAGGGAAGTAATAGCTGAAGTTAAGTAAGTGGAGTTATCTACATATAATAATCCCCCGCTTGTTGATCTTACTAAGCCTTGTCCTAAAGAGGAGATAGTAGTAGAACCGTTAGAACCTATTGTAAAGAGAGGTGTGCCAGTGGAGGAAGCCACTACAAAAGGATTTACTCCCCCTTTGCCTTGCACAAACAAAGTTGTAGTTGGAGTGTTGGTGCCTATGCCTACTAAGTCGGTAGAAGTGGCGTTGTAAATAAGGCCGTTGCCTATAGTAAAAGTTGTGTTGCCGCTGCCACCGGTAGAAGCAATAGTTATTTGCCCTGGAGTTGAAGTAGTAATGGTAATGTTAGAACCGGCTCTTAGGTTCCAAGTGGTGGCGTAAGCGGAAGAAGCATAGGAGTAGTTTACAAAAGTTGATGATGCATAAGTGTAGGTAGGATAGTTTGCTATGGTAGCGTAAGTAGATGAACCGTATGCATAGTTAACATAAGTAGAAGAACCATAGGTATAGCTGGGGTAGTTAACAATTGTGGCAAAGACAGAAGAAGCATATGTAAAGCTTGGGAAGGTGGAAGAAGCATAGGTGTAGGTTGGGAAGACATCGTCTACATCTAAAGTATTTCCTACCCAAGAAATATTATTGCCCGCGGTAATTCTGGTAGAAGGAGTAGCGTAGAAATTAGACCATTCTGTGGTAGAGGCAGTAAGAGGAATGTTATAGCCGGCGGCAAGCTGAATAGCATCGCCGTTTAAAGTAAGACCAGTAGCAGAAACTGAAAGGTTGGTGTCGGAAGAAATATCGGCCAAACCTACAAACAAATTCCCGCTGGCTGTTGACCTAACTAAACCGGAAGTAAGGTTAGCTATGGTAGTAGAACCAAAAGTGTTTATGGAGAACAAGGTTGAACCGGTTGAACTGCTAATTATAAGCGGATTGTTACTACCGGAACCTACCACGTTTAGAGTAGCCAAAGGCGTTGTTGTGTTAATACCAATGTTCGTGTTAGTGTCGTAAATTAAAGAATTGGCAGTAGTAGAAGCACCGGAAGCTTTAGGCAAATAACCGCTGGTCAAACTGCCGGAAAGTTTGTTATTAAAAGTAAGCCAGTCGGCAGAAGAAAGCTGACCGGTATTAATCATAGATGCAAGCGGCAAATTAAAAGTTAAGGAGTTAGTAGAAGTGGAAATGTTAAAAATAGTGCCCGAAGTGCCGGTGGCAATAGCAAGACGCGATAAAATGTTGTTATACAAACTGCTCCACTGTGTAGTGGAAGCCGACAAAGGCACGCTGTAGCCAGAGGAAGGCTGCAGAGCAAAAGTGTGGGTGTTGGCTCCAGAAGTAATATACAAATCAAGTCCGCCGGAAGTGGAAGTGGCAAAAGTTTGGCTTGAGCCGGTTTGTCCATTTAAGGAAGTAATAGCCGAGGAAAGATAGCTTGTGCTGTCGGTATATAAATCTCCCCCACTAGTACTTCTAACCAAACCGGCGCCCAAAGAAGAAATGGTGGTGGAACCGCTAGCCGTTAATCTGGTAACTGTGGTGGTAGCTAAAGTCGAAGTTCCGATAACAGATAAAGTTCCCGAAAAAGCAGGTGAAGAAGAAACCGCAATCGTTGAAGTGCCGGAGAATACAATGTTACTGCCGGCATTTAAAAACGAAATTGGCGAATTATAAAAATTTGACCACTGGGTAGTGGAAGCATTCAGCGGAATATTGTAACCCGAAGAAACTGTCGGAGTAAAAGTTACGGTGTTGGTGGAAGTAGAAATATTTAGACCAATACCTGTAGCAGAGCCTGTTGCAAAAGTATAATTAGCAGTAGACACTCCATTTATTGTTGTGGTTGAAAAATTTGCGTTTAAGGTATTGCCACTCCAGGACAAATTACTGCCCGCGGTAATTCTATAAGACGGACTGTCGTAAAAATTATTCCAGTTGGTAGTAGAAGCGGTTAGGGGAATACTATAGCCGGAAGTTAACTGAACATCATCGCCACTTAGAGTAAGGCCGGCAGCTGTTACAGAAAGGTTTGTGTCAGAAGAAATATCGGCCACTCCGTTATACAAATTTCCACCGCTGGTAGACCGAACCAAGCCGGAAACTAACGAAGAAATAGTAGTTGAGCCATTTGCGCCAATAGTAACTAAAGCAGCCCCCGTAGAAGAAGCAACAACAAAAGGATTGCTGCTGCCAGCAGACCCCACAACTGTAACTTTTGAAGTAGGAGTGGTGGTACCAAAACCTATATTGCCTGTGGAAGTAATATACATAGCAGCTGCCCCAGCAGCCGTAACTCTTAGCGGGCTAGCAGAAGAACCAGAAGCGGTAGTAATAGAAACCAAACTGCCTGTGCCGGTATTATTTGCTGTGTCAGACAAATTAAATAAGTTAGAAGAGCCGGTGGAGGTTCCCCAAGTAAAATTATTTGTAAAAGAACCCATGGACAAGCTTAGGTTCCCGGTCGGGTCAATAATATTTGACCAGGCTACGCTACCACCACCAGCGCCACAACCTGCATCCGTGGTATTACACAAAATTTTAGCCGTGCCGTTTTCAACAATCTTAAATTTATGAGAAGTTGAATTATAAAATATACTGCCGTTAGCAAGTCCCCCCGGGTCGGCGCTAAAACTTCCAACCGTAAAGCTTCCTTGTATAGTCATATTTCCAGCGGAAGTAATTTTGTTAGAAGAAGAAAAGAACTGTATGTCGCCCGTTCCTCCGCCGCCTTGTAAGGTAAGAGTGTTGGTAGTTGTGGCATTGAGCTGCGGATTAGTCCCTCCTAAAAATAAATTACCGGAACTTAAAACAGGAATCTGGCTACCGCTTGCCAACTGAGAAGGACTAAAGCCACCTAAAGTATTTGCGTTAATTGCAAAGCCGCTGGAAGTAATTTGTTGTCTTGGTGAAAGCGTTTCAAAACTACTTCCGTTTGAAGAAACTTCCACCTGTAAGTAAACAGTGTCGTTGTCGTTAAAATTATAATTTAGGGCGTCGGGAAAGCCATTTGCGGTGTCGCCAATGTTAACATTAAAAACTCCGTCCGAAACTGTTGAGGTAGAAATGCCCGGACTACCCGAAGGCCAGAGCTTACTTCCGTTTCCTGGAGTAGGATTATTCCAAATAGAAAATTTAAAATAATAATTTGTTCCGCTGCCGCCCAGTAAATTTCCGCTACTGTCGGTAAGCCTGCCTTGGTAACTAATTATGTTTGGCGCTCCGGTAGCTGCCTCAGAATTTTTTAAATAAATAAAGCTAATTAAAAAACCAGCAACAGCTAGTATTGCCAAAGTAATTATTGAATTTTTAATTAGTCTTAAACTCATTTTAGGCTTGCAAAATTTTGTTTATTGTTTCTTTAGTAAAACGCCTATCGCCTCTTCTGCCAATTCGGACAGACGAAATCAGCCCGTTGCGTTCCCAGTTACGCAGGGTGTTTGCATGTACATGCAGTATTTTAGATACGTCTTTTAGTGTTAGTAAATTTGGATATTTGCTTTTAGGCATTTGATTTTGATCATAAAAAAACACAAAAACTGATGGCAGATTTTTGCATTTGTTTTTTTGTTTTTATTTTTTGTTTCTGCTTCCCTAAACAGCTTTATGCTATAGAGAGAATTTCGTTCCCTAACTTACCAAGAGTTAACATAACTCTATATTTATTGTACGAGAAAATTAACTTTTTTACCAAGTAAAATTAATTAAAATGCCTTAAAATAAAGCAGATTACGTCTTTAACTAAATGAAACAAAGTGAGCAGTTTGACTTTAAAACTTATTAAATGATTTATTACGCTCGGTCTCAATAAAAAGTAAATTCAGTATTTTATTTACAATGAAACCTATGAAACTTAATATCTATTTTGCTTTTGCCAAATTAAAAAACACCGGCGTTTTATCCGATGTTTTTTATTTTTACATTATCCACACTTATTTTTTTAAAAATGCCTCTAATCCCCTCCTAAGAACATCCATAGCTTCTACCAAATCTTTTGAGTTAAGCACGTAAGCGATTCTAATTTGGTTCTTGCCGCGGCCTGGAGTTATGTAAAAATCCTGCATCGGGGTAACCATAACAGTTTTATTTTTGTAATTAAACTCACTTATCATAAACTTAACAAAGTCCTCCGAATCTTTAACCGGAAGTCCCACTGCCTGATAAAAAGCTCCCATTGCGGACTTAAAAACCACAGGCATTTTGCTTAAGCCCTCCGCAACAACTTTTTGCCTCTTTTTATATTCCTGAGTAATTTTGTTTACATAAGGAGCGCTATTATTAAGTAGCGGCACTGTCCCCAGCTGCTCTAAAGTTCCGGCAGAAAGTCGAGCCTGTGCAAACTTTAAAACACTAGTCATAACTTCTTTATTAAAACTTGCAACGCAGCCAATACGAGCACCAGGCATACTAAATCTTTTTGAAACACTGTCACATACAATTATATTTTGATGCGCGGTAGTTTTTGTTAAAAGACAAACCGGCTCTTTACCGTCAAAACGAATTTCTCTGTAAGTTTCATCGGAGATAATAAACAAATTATGTTTCTTGGCAATTTTTATAATTGTATTTAGTTCGCTCTCGCTCCAAAGTTTTCCAGTCGGGTTGTCCGGATTTATAACCACTATGGCTTTAGTTTTTTTAGAAATCTTTTTTTCTATTTCAGCGGAAGATTGCAAAACAAAATTCTTTTCTATAGGCAAAAGCACGGGCACAAGTTTTATGCCGGCAATAACCGAAAAAGATTTGTAGGAAGCATACAAAGGTTCAAAAACAATAATTTCATCCCCTGGGTCTGCCACGGCTAAGAGCGCTAACATAATTGCCTCGGCGCAACCAACAGTCGGAATAATTCCCTCAAATGGCAAGTCTACTCCCCACTGCTTATAATATTTTTGCCAAGCATTAGTATGAGAAACTATACCAGGACTAGGCGCATACCCTAAGGTAGGTTCTGCATATTTTCTTACTATATCGAAAAATTGTTTTGGCGGTTCTAAATCTGGATCACCAACATTTAATTTAAAAATATGTGTCCCCCTTTTTGTCGCTTCTTGCATAAGCGGTAAAAATTTTCTTATTGGCGACGCTATAACGTTCCGCGCTCTATTTGATACTTGTAATTTTCCCGCTTTGCGGGACATTTTATTTTTCATTATGTATTTTTTAATTTTGAATGTATGATATTATCATACTTTTTTAGCCTTTACATTATACCAAATAAAAAGACCCTTTGGCTACAAAACCAAAGGGTCTTAATAATTTTCATTTTACTTCTACTCAGCTGTGTCTGAAGCAGCAGCCAATGCTTCTTCGGCTCTTAAAACTTCTTTTGCCGCTTCGGCATTAAATCCTGTACCAGCCGGAATTAATTTACCTATAATAACATTTTCTTTAAGTCCCCTTAAGTAGTCGGTTTTACCGGTTACAGCTGCTTCTATAAGCACACGGGTTGTTTCTTGGAAACTTGCCGCCGCTAAGAAGGAGTCTGTATTTAAGGAAACCTTAGTTATACCCATTAAAAGCTGCTCGGCTGTTGCTGGTGTACGACCAGTCTTTTTTAACTCTTCGCTTATGTAATTAAGCTTAGACTTGTCTGCTACTTCACCTTCTACAAATTCACTATCGCCCGCGTTTAATATTCTCATTTTTGAGAACATTTGTCTAACTATTACTTCAATATGCTTGTCATGGATTTGCTGACCTTGGGAAGTATAAATGTCTAAAACTTCCTTGACAATATATTTTTGCGCTGCCTGAGGACCCTCTAAAGCCATAACCAAATGCGGATCTAAGTTACCTTCAGTTAAACGCTGACCTTTTGCAACTAGTTCGCCCTCTTTTACCATTAAAGTAAAAGACGCGGGTATAACATATTCCTTAACTTTATCACTTTCGTGTATAATGTAAATTTTATTTTTCTCAATTTTTACTATACCACCGGTTTTAGCCTTTACACTCTTACCAGATTCGTCTAAATACAAAGTATCGCCGGCATCTACATGGCTGGCGTCTTTTATAGCAGCCTGACCTGAAAATTCGTAAGTGTCTTTTTCTACGTCTGCCGCAGAAATGCGCACAATGTATTCTTTATTATTTGGTTTGGTAATATAAGCCTGACCGTCAACTTCGGAAACAAAGGCCTGCCCTTTTGGCTGTCTTGCTTCAAAAAGCTCTTCTACACGAGGAAGCCCTTGGGTAATATCTTTTACAGCGGCACTACCTCCAGTATGGAAAGTACGCATAGTAAGCTGAGTACCCGGCTCGCCAATTGCTTGCGCCGCCACAATACCAATGGCCGCGCCCAAATTTACCATACGGTTAAATCCTAAATCAAAACCGTAACACTGTCTGCAAATACCACGAGTTAGTTTGCATTTTAAAACGCTGCGACATTTAACAGAAGTTATTCCAGCCTTAACAATCTCTCTGGCGGTAAAGTCGTCCATGGCCTGGTTTTTACCAATAATAACTCTGCCGTCCGCTACAACTTCTTCGGCAGTCACACGTCCGAATAAGCGTCTGTCAAAAGCCTTGTTCATTCGTTCGCTCTCTACAGCGTCAATAATAGCGTACTCTTCGGTTCCACAATCTTCTGAATTAACAACAATATCCTGCGCTACGTCAACCAAACGTCTGGTTAAATAACCAGCGTCGGCTGTTCTTAACGCGGTGTCAGACATACCTTTACGTGAGCCGTGAGTGGAAATAAAATATTCCAAAACTTGCAAACCTTCTTTAAAGGAGCCTTTAACCGGAAGTTCAATAACATCGCCCGACGGGTTTACCACAAGCCCCTTCATACCGGACATTTGGCTAATTTGTGACATACTACCTCTTCCACCGGAAGTAAAAATATAGTTTACAGAAGAATGTTTTTCCACGGTCTTAGCAACATCTTTCGAAAGCTTTTCGGCAATTTCCGCCCAAATTTCAATAACTCTATTCTTTCTTTCTTCTTCAGTTAACAGACCTTCTCTAAATTGCTGATAAGTTTCTTCCACAGTTTTTTCCGCCTCAATGAACATAGCTTTTTTGGAATCCGGCACGCGTAAGTCGTCCATACCCCAAGAAAGACCTGACTTTTTCATATAGGTAAAACCGGTGCGCTTAATTTCGTCAATTAATTCCGCTGTTCTGTCATCGCCGAGTAGTCTATGTGCTTCCCTAACAAGCCCCTGTAGGCCTTTTTTGTCAAACTGCTCATTCCTAAAACCCATTTCTGGAGGAACAACTTTGTTAAATATTAAACGGCCGACGCAGGTTTCGATCATACTGCCGTCTTCCATTCTTACTTTAATTTTGGCCTGGATACTAACATAACCGTTATTATAGGAAAAAATTGCTTCCTGCGGGCTACTAAAAATTTTACCATCACCCTTAAGCCCGTCGCGCATAGCTGTAATATAGTAACATCCTACAACTACGTCCTTGTCCGGAGTCATAACCGGGTCACCTGAAGCCGGCTTAAGTAAGTTATGCGCTGAAACCATAATTTCTCTGGCTTCTTTTTGCGCGGGTTCTGTTAAAGGCACGTGCACAGCCATTTGGTCACCGTCAAAGTCAGCATTAAAAGCCGCACACACCATTGGGTGGAGCTGTATGGCTTTACCTTCTATTAATACCGGTTGAAAGGCCTGAAAACCAAGTCTATGTAAAGTTGGAGCGCGGTTGAGTAAAACGTAATGGTTTTTAGTAACTTCTTCCAAAATATCCCAAACTTCATTTTTAGCTTGCTCAATAAGGCGGTTTGCAGACCTGACGTTATGAGCATATTCACGTGCAATAAGTTTAGATATTACAAAAGGTTTAAAAAGTTCGAGCGCCATTACCTTAGGAAGACCGCACTGATGAAGTTTTAATTCAGGACCAACCACAATAACACTACGTCCGGAATAGTCAACGCGCTTACCAAGCAAGTTT
Organism: uncultured Candidatus Saccharibacteria bacterium; assembly: GCA_964484145.1. Taxonomy (GTDB): domain Bacteria; phylum Patescibacteriota; class Doudnabacteria; order UBA920; family UBA920; genus JAEUSF01. Next base: position 13,892 of record CAZAED010000001.1, read on the forward strand.
TGTCTAAACCGACCCTGCTTACCTTTAAGCATATCAGCCAAACTTCTTAGCTTTCTTTTTTGTCCGGTACTGGCCGTAACTTCTTTGCCGTGCCTTACGGAGTTATCTATTAAAGCATCCACTGCTTCTTGCAGCATGCGTTTTTCATTTCTGGTAATAACTTCCGGTGCTTTTATTTCTAAAAGTTTCTTTAGACGATTATTTCTATTTATAACTCTGCGGTATAAGTCGTTAAGGTCCGAAGCGGCAAACCTTCCCCCATCTAACTGAACCATTGGTCTTAAGTCAGGTGGGATAACCGGCAATGTTTCTATTAACATCCATTCCGGTCTAAGTCCTGAATTAATTAAAGACTTAACTAATTTAAGACGTTTTAAAACTTTTTTCTGCGCTTGGCCTTCCAAATTAGGCAGTGCAGTAGAAAGCTCTTGGGACATTTCTTCTAAGTTTATTTCTTCCAAGAGGCCTTTAAGGCTTTCCGCGCCAATTCCGGCGGTGAAAACCGGACCATACTTTAAAGAAAGGTCTCGGTACTGAAGTTCAGAAATAACCTGATATTTTTTTATAGACTTAAGTTCACTTCTGGCCTGGTCGCGAATATCTTCGAGGCTGTCTAACTCTTTGCTCCAAGCATCTTTTAATCTGGTAACTTCCGCATCTATGGCAGCTTCCGCAAGTTCCGGGTTCTTAGAAGCCCTGGCCGCGCCTTTTTCGCTTTTTACCTTGGCTATCATAGCCTCGTATTTTTCTTCTATAAGTTTTTTCTTGGCCTTGAACTCTTTTTCAATTTGTTCCATCATGCCAAGTCTTGCTTCTTCGTCTACTTTAGAAATAATATAAGAAGCAAAGTAAACAACTTTTTCTAATTCCATTACGCCTAAATCCAAAATAAGGCCTAAACGTGATGGTACGCCGCGTAAAAACCAAATGTGTGTAACAGGTACAGAAAGCTTTATATGCCCCATGCGCTCGCGTCTAACCGAGGATTTTGTTACTTCCACGCCGCACTTGTCGCAAACAATACCTTTGTAGCGAATGCGCTTGTACTTACCACAATAGCATTCCCAGTCCTTAATTGGACCAAAAATTTTCTCGTCAAAAAGCCCATCCTTTTCGGGACGCTGCGTTCTATAGTTAATAGTTTCCGGTTTGGTGACTTCCCCGTGCGACCATGCAAGCATGGTAGTGGGGCTGGCTAAGCGTAAACGCACACCTTTGAAATCTTCTGTTTGGGTTAACATAATAAATAGTTGTTAGTTGATAGTTAGTAGTTGATAGTGCGAAATTTAGTTCGCGTTTATTTCGCTTCTATTTTGTCTTTTCTCTTTTTCGCTTTTTATCCTTAGTACTAACTTCGTCTTCAAATAAATTTACTTCAGGGATGTTTGGCATAGGCTTGTTGTCAAACGGGGTGGTAATGGCCGGCTCTTCTGAGGCCGAAGTTACTGTGCCGTCCGGACCTAAAAGTTCAACGTCTAAACAAAGCGACTGAAGCTCTTTAACTAACACGCGGAAAGATTCCGGTACGTTTGGCTTTTTAATTGGCTCACCTTTTACAATAGCTTCGTAAGTTTTACTTCTTCCAACAACGTCGTCAGACTTTATAGTTAACATTTCCTGCAAAGTGTTGGCCGCGCCGTAACCTTCCAGCGCCCACACTTCCATTTCTCCAAAACGCTGTCCACCGAACTGAGCTTTACCACCAAGCGGCTGCTGAGTAATTAAGCTGTACGGACCGGTACTGCGAGCATGCATTTTGTCGTCTACTAAGTGGTGAAGCTTCATCATGTAAGCAACACCTACAGTAGTTTTTTCGTCAAACGCTTCGCCGGTCTTTCCATCGTAAAGTTGCACCTTACCGTCGGTCGGCACTTCGGCTTTAGTTAGCTCTTCTTTAATAATAGTTTCAGTAATACCGTCTAAAACCGGAGTTGCTACCTTGTAGCCAAGTTTTCTTGCGGCCATACCTAAGTGGGTTTCTAAAATCTGACCCAAGTTCATACGACTAACCACACCAAGTGGGTTTAAAATAACGTCTACAGAAGTTCCGTCCGCCATAAATGGCATGTCTTCCACCGGAATAACTCTGGAAATAACACCTTTGTTACCATGTCTACCGGCCATTTTGTCGCCTACCTGAACTTTTCTTAAAACCGCTACCGAAACCTGAATACTTCTAACTACGCCGCTCGGCAACTTGTCACCGGCATCTCTTTTAAATTCTCTAATGTTAACTACTTTACCGTATTCGCCGTGAGGCAATGTAAGAGACGTATCTTTTACGTCGCGAGATTTTTCACCAAAAATTACACGCAAAAGTTTTTCTTCCGCTGTTAAATCTGTCTCCCCTTTCGGAGTAATTTTACCAACCAAAATGTCGCCGGCCTTAACTTGAGCTCCGATACGTATAACACCGGTTTCATCTAAGTCTTTTAATTTTTCTTCTCCCACATTAGGAATGTCGCGAGTAATTTGTTCAGGTCCTAATTTAGTGTCACGCACATCTATTTTAAAGTCGTCAATGTGAATAGAAGAATACAAATCTCTTTGCACAACTCTTTCAGAAAGCAAAATAGCATCTTCATAGTTACCGCCTTCCCAGGACATAAAAGCAACGAGTACATTTTGACCTAAGGCCAATTCGCCATGTTCAGTTGAAGCTCCATCAGCTAAAATATCACCTTTCTTAACATGCTGGCCTTTACTAACTCTTGGCACTTGGTTAATAGCGGTCGCTGAGTTAGTTCGTACGAATTTTAAGAGTCTATATTCTTTTTTCTTACCACTTTCATTTACAACAATAATTTTTTCGCCGGTTGAAGAAATAACGTCACCTTCTTCTTCTGCAATAATTAAAGTTCCACTATCGCGAGCGGCTTTTTCTTCCATACCAGTTCCCACCAAAGGAGCAGAGGGACGAATAGTTGAAACCGCTTGTCTTTGCATGTTACTACCCATAAGCGCGCGGTTAGCGTCGTCGTGTTCCAAAAACGGAATAAGCGAGGTGGTAACAGAAATAATTTGCTTAGGAGATACGTCTACACAGTCAATTTCGTCGGTAAAGCCTACTGAAGGCACCGAACGAATTCTTACGCTGCTTCGGGGTTCTACAAAGTATCCATTTTCGTCGACTTCAATTCCAGCCGGAGAAATAGTTAATTGTTCTTCTTCAAATGCATCTAGATATTCTATTTTATCGGTAAGTCTTGGCTTGATTCGAATTTCTGAAAGCTGCTCGTTCTTAGTAATTTCTTTTGCCTGCGCCTGGGTAATTTTTTCACCTGCCGTTACTATTACTTTTCCGTCTTCGCTTTTTATATCGAACAAAGCAATTTCGTCAATGCCGTCTTTGCCGTCGTTCTTAGCAAACTTTTTTACCATTTGGTAAGGCGTTTCTAAAAAGCCAAAATCATTCATTCTGGCATAAGTAGCCATATGAGCCACAAGACCAATGTTTGGTCCTTCCGGAGTGGTAATAGGACAAAGTCTGCCGTAGTGGCTTCTGTGCACATCTCTAACTTCAAACCCTGCGCGTTCACGAGAAAGTCCGCCCGGACCCATAGCGGAAAGCCTTCTTTTATGTTCAAGCTCAGAAAGCGGATTAGTCTGGTCCATAAACTGGGACAACTGAGAAGAGGAAAAGAATTCCTGCATAGTTGCCACTATGGGACGTACGTGTATAAGTTGAGCCGGGGTTACGGTTTCTACGTCTGCTAAAGACATTCTGTCTTTGGCAATTCTAGCCATACGAGCAAGACCCACACGAAAACGAGTTTGAATTAATTCCCCTACTGCTCTTACACGGCGGTTAGACAAGTGGTCAATATCGTCCGGCACGCCTTGAGTGTTGTTAAGTTTTATAATTTCCCTTACTACCAAAACCAAGTCTTCTAAAGTTAAAAGGCCTTCGGTTTTTCGCTCAGTTACATTTAAGCGCTGGTTAAATTTATAACGGCCAACCGGGGAAAGGTCATAGCGTTCTGCCAAAAAGAACATACCGCTAATTAAAGAGCGAGCGTTGTCTACAGTTGCAAGGTCGCCCGGGCGAATTCTTTTATAAACTTCTTTAAAGCCTTCATCCGCGTTAGTGGAAGAATCTTTAGCTAAAGTGTTTTGAATGTATTTTATGTCGGGGTCAGTGTCTATGTCCGCAAAAGCCTTGAGTATTTCATCATTCGATGATAAACCAAATACGCGCAAAAGAGCGGTAATTGGGATTCTTCTTTTTCTGTCTATTTTTACGCCAATTACTCCGGCTGCGTCTGTGTCTAGTTCAAGCCAAGCGCCGCGGTTAGGAATAATTTTACCGCCATACAAATTTTTTCCTCTTGAAAACTCTGCGCTAAAAAATGCACCCGGGGACTTAATTAACTGAGAAACCACAACACGCTCTACTCCGTTTATAATAAAAGTGCCTCTTGGGGTCATAACCGGAAAGTCACCAAAATATACGTCTTGAGTTTTAGTTTTACCGCTAATTTTGTTTATTAATTTTGCGGAAACATAAAGGGGCGATTCGTAAGAAGTATTTCTCTCTCTTGCAGTAAATTCGTCGTGCTTAGGCTTGTCAAAAAAATATTCGCCAAAATTAAGTTCAAAAGTTTTGCCGGTAAAATCTTTTATTGGGTTAATTTCACCTAAAAGTTCTTTTATGCCTTTTTCTAAAAACCACTTATAAGAATTTAACTGAACTTCAATTAAATTCGGCAAAAGTTTTACTTCATGCCTTTTTGTAAAAAATTTCCTAGGCTTGTGGTTTTCCTTGGTTTGTTCGTACAAGCTTAGGGGCTGGTCTTGAGCAGTCTTCTTGGACATAAATTATTCTTTCTCCTCTATATAATAGAGGGGATGTTAATTACTATATTAAGTAACCCTGATTTTTGAACGCAAAAATTTACCTTTTTTGACGACATTCAAAAAAGGCCTAAATTATGGCTTATTTATTAGCTAAATCTTGCATTAAGGGTTTTATCCCGTCAAGTATTTAATTGTTTTGCCATCCATTACGCCTAAAGCGGGTTAGGATGATACCACAAATACTTCGTTCCCCAATTCATGTATATATTTGTATATCTATATTAACACACAATAAAGCTATGTCAAGTTTTTTTAGTTGTTTTTTTCCCCTTAAATACGCAGTAAATTAACAAGGATATTGACAAAATACTAAAAAAGTGTTGTAATTATACAGTTTTTGCTAAAACTTTAATTTTTACTCCCCAGGCTAAAGACAAAGCTTGTCCTACCGCTGCTGCTATTCTTAGGCCTGTAAAGCTACCTTTTCCTTTATATATAACCAATTTAGAGATTTGGGTTTTGGGGCTTAAAACTTTACACTTTTTTAAAAACTTGTCTAAATGCTCCAAAATCTTGCTACTTTCGTGTGGCTTAACATTAAAAAAGGCTTTAATTTCTTTTTTACCTTTTTCCTTTAAGGAAAACTCTAATTTCCCGTATTCTGTTGTATCTATATACAAATTCATATTAACTTAAGCTACTTTCATGATGCTTAGCTACGTCGTCCCAATAACCGGGAGTTAATTTATTTGCTTCCTCCCAAACAACTTCTGTTTCATCCCATTCTATACGCTTATTACCCGGTAAAACCAAAAACTGCTCACTGCCTTTGCCGGTTATTAGAACAATATCATCTTTTTCTGCAATTGTAAGCGCTCTTTTTATTGCGGCCTTACGGTCTAACACAATTTCGTATTTTGGCTTTCTTAATTCATAGTCCTTAATTCCTACTTCTATATTAGCTGCAATTTCTTCGGGCTTACTTTCATATACATCATCGTTGGTAATAATTATATAGTCCGCATAAGTAGCTGCTATTTTCCCAAACTCAAACCTTTTAGAAACATCCCTATGACCACCCGTGGAGCCAAAAACCAAAATTAAACGTTTGTGAGGAAGCAAAGAAGCCGCTTCCACCGCGCTCCTAAACGAGGCGGGTTCGCAACCATAATCAACTATAATTTTTATACCTAAGCTATTTGGCACACTTTCCATTCGACCTCTTACCCCATTAAAATCTTTTAAAGCATTTTCCGAATCTTTTAAGCTTACCTCAAGCATATTTGCCGCTACTATTGCTAGACAAGCGTTTTTTATATTAAAATCTCCCAGCATATTTAATACAAAAGGCACTTGGTCAACTTCAAACTCCAAAGGAGTTTCTGGCTTTATTACTTTGGCATTAAAAACTTTATTTGTATGAGCAGCTTTAATACCTTTAAAACTTAAACCAAATTTTGTGTCTGCAACAAAACTTAAAAAATATCCGCTCATTGGGTCGTCTAAGTTTACACCGACCATAGTTTTCGGGAAAAAAGTTTTCTTGGTATTTTTTTGCAGTGCTAAAAACAGCTTAGCTTTCGCAGCCTGATAGTTTCCAAAACTACCATGCGCCTCCAAATGCGCGCGAGTAAGGTTTGTAAATAAAGCTACATCAAAATTAATACCTAAATGCCTGTTCTGAGCAAGTCCTTCCGAGGTGCACTCAATAACCGCATACTTACAACCCTTGGCTAATATTTGTTTTAATTGTTTCTGGAGCATCCAGCCGCCCGGCATGCTTAGGCCGTGCTTGTTTATAAAATCTTTTTCCCCATCAAAAAAATTCACAGTAGTCATATAACCGCACCTTTTGCCGTTTTTATTAAGCAAATGGGCTAGTATTGCCACAGTCGTAGACTTTCCAGCCGTGCCCGTTACCCCTATTACTATTAGTTTCGAAGATGGGTTACCAAAATACCAACTCGCGACTATGGCTAAAAACCCATGATAATACGGGCGAAGAAATTTAAGTAAAAATGATGGTATAAGTTTTTTAATAAATTCCATTTCATACATTATAGCCAAAATATAGGTTCCTTGCAGCAAGCT
>CAZAED010000001.1:20789-83161 GCA_964484145.1 uncultured Candidatus Saccharibacteria bacterium
TAAACCTATATTTACTCCTCGGCTCGCTAGTTAATAAATTAACAGCTCGCTCTACGACGTAAATAAAAATAAAAGGGCAGGGCGCGTTTTTTTCCGCGCCCTGCCCACTTCGCCCTTCGACTAGACCTTCCAATTTTGCCACTCAGGAAATAACTCAAAATTGTATTCCAAGACGCGTGTGCAAAGTTCGCGGAAAGAAATATCTTGAGCGTTCGGGCAGAACATGCAGCGACCCGCAAAACCCACGTATACCAGACCATCGCCGCCGACAGGGCTTACAATGATCTCTCCACCGTCCGCGGCAACCTGGGCAAGTGAATGCATCTGTACCTTACGATACATTTGCTGGCTATCGCCGCGACACATTTCACCAAATTCCTTGATAACCGCGAAGCCTTCGTTTTCCTCCGGGCCGCCTTCCGGGCATTCGCCCCCGCCGAACCTAAGGTTGTAACGGAAAGACCCGGGAAAAACATCGGTCACGTTGTCTCTCGCGCCACCGAACCGACCACTGGTTGTGCGGAACCAGTATTGGTGGAATAGGCCTCCAATACCCATTCCCAATTCTTTCCACGCACGGGGTGCATGACTTGCGTCCTTACTACGTCCCCATGGAAACGGGTAGCCAAGATTGGCAATCATAAACTCTTCGGGTGTTGCAATGCGCCAGCCAGGCTTCAATTCCGCCACGGGGTGGCGAAATATGGCCTTGTTCCCGGGTGGAAGCAAAATCCAATTTACTGGGTCAGCGTAGTCGAAAAACATAAATCCTCCAAACGTTGTATTACTCCGACATATTGTCAAAGCAATTGATTATAAGTCTATTTCTGTTTATAATATAGACTGTCGTATAATACCGACAACACTTATGTTAGAAAATACGCTTAAATCCCTTAATTTTGACGAAGATGACATAAAAACCTATCTCTTACTTTTAGAGACAGGGGCTATTACAGCCGGGCTTTTGGCTAAAAAAATTGGGGCTCCCAGGGCAAGTGTTTACGGCTATTTTGAACGTTTAAAAAAACGTGGGCTTGTAAACGAATCTTTAAAATTTAAAACCAAACTGTTTGTAGCCGAAGCGCCGGAAAAAATAAATTTGCTATTTAACCAACAAAAAGAGCTTTTAGAAAAAAGCCAAAAAGAATTTACCGCCATACTGCCGACCCTAAAAACCGCGGGTGAAAAATTTTTAAGCCCCAAATTTCAAATCTTTGAAAACGCCGAAGGGCTTAAGCAGGCGTTAAAAGATATGCTGCTCTACTACAATTTAGAAACTTACGCTTTTTGGCCGCAAAGAAAGATGGTGGAAGTTTTGTCCGGCGACTTTTTTAGGTACCACAACAAGGAACGGATTAAAAATAACCTGTCAGTAAAAGCCATTTGGCCGGAAAACCAAACCGTGGAAATAAAAAATCACCCATACTTTGGCAGCGGCAAGGAATTTAAAAGAGAAATCCGTATTGCACCCAAAGAAACAGACTTTACTATGGGCTATTGGATATACGGCAATAAAACCGTATTTATTTCCTCACAAAAAGAAAGCTTTGGCTTTATTTTAGAAAGCGCGGAATTCGCGCAAATGCTAAAAGCCCAGTTTAATGTTATGTGGCAAATTTCCAAAACCTTAATAATCAATCCGGCCGATGTAAAAGACTTTGTAAACGAATTAGCAAAAGCGGGGTAAATATCGTATAATAAAAACAAGAAAAAATCTGTTGAAACAAAAATGAACTCTTTCCCTTTAAATATTCTCACCTTTCCTATTTGGTGGTATAGTGTGGGGTTAAAAATTGCCTTAACCAACGCCCGCCAAAATTTTGGCTATGGCATAAAAAAAACCGGCATTGTTTTATTTGCCCGCCATTTAGGCGAACCACTTTATGGCGACTACACACGCGCTGGAAGAATAATTAGTTTTTTTCTGCGTGTGTTGTTAATTATTTTTAAAGCATTAATGATTTGCTTAAGAGCGTTAATAATTCTGGTTGCCCTAATTATATATTTACTAATTCTCCCCGCTCTAATAATTCTACTTATTTGGCAATTCCTCCCAACCAAGTAATCTTGTCAATCTTTTAATTCTTTTAAATCTTGTCATTCCTACCATGCCTCTATCTTTCTCAAAATCTACTTCCCCCTGGGGACTTTCCGCCGCCACCGAAGGCCTGTCTTTAATTTTCTCCGGAGAATATAGCTTAAGTAGTGTAAAAGAATTTGAACAAGATTTTCGCATAAAAAAATACTGGAAAATTGGTTCCTGGCTTTTAATATCTATAGGTATTTTGTGTTTAGTTTTTCAAATTTGGCTAAGCTACACATCTCAAAATTGGCTCTTTCTATTTAAACACGAAATACTCAATGTACCAATAATATTAAGCCTTTTAACCGGACTCTACTTATGGGCCCAAAACAAAGAACAAGAAATAGCACAGGCGGCTTTAAATATTTTTTTCTTAAATCAAGATTGGCACGGAAATATAAACAAAAGCCCAAATGAGGCCGATGTTTTTAAACTACTAAGCCCCTTTGCAAAGGTGGCTTGGCAAGCTGCTGTAAAAACCAGTTTAGAAAAAAACTTTAAAAATCTTTCACTAAATGAACTTTTAATTTCTCTTCTTGAAACTTCGGACGTTTCGGAAGCCTGCTTCCGTTTAGGCATAAACTCTGCGGATTTAAAAAAGTTTCTTGTAAACAACCCCGCGGAACTACCCCCTAATGACGAAATTTTAAAACTTCCCTTCCTAGCTTTCGAAGCCGCTCAATCTCTACATAACAAAAGTGTAGACCCTCTTATGCTTTTTTGCGCAGCGGTTAAAATGGTCGGAGAAAATTCTTCTTTAGGAAAATTAATGGTAAAACTAGACATTTCGCAAGAAAAACTAGAGACCGTTGCAGCTTGGATTTTTAATATAAAAATTTTAAGAGATGACCTAAGGCTCTTTAAAAAACTTTCAAGCCTAAAACCTTTAGGCAATATGAACATTGGCCTAACGGCAGTCCCCACTCCCCACTTAGACCGCTTTACTACAGACCTAAGTCTTAATGCCCGCTTTGGAAGGCTCCCCTTAGCGTTAGGAAGGCATGAAGATTTTGAAGAAATTTTCCAATTATTTTCTGAAAATAGCCGCCAAATTTTAGTTAAAGGTGAAGTGGGCACCGGCCGCAGCACTCTAATAAACGAGCTAGCTTTTAAAATGGCAACCGAACAAGTGCCAAAAACCCTGCAAGACAAAAGGCTTCTAAAACTAGAAATTTCCGGCATTTTGGGCGCGCAAGGTAAAAGCGAAAATTCTTTAGAAAGCGCGCTAAACGAAGCAGCCAATTCTGGCAACATAGTTTTAGTAATAGAAGACATAGAACAGCTGGCAAAAGCCCGCTCTGCTTCCGGACTTAACCTGTTAGAAATTTTAGTTAATTTTTTACAAAACACTTCCTTGCAGGTTATTGCCACCTGCGACCTTAATGCTTACGTTGATTTTCTCCAAAAAACCCCGAACTTTACTCAAGTCTTTGCGGAATACGAACTAAAACAACTTTCTTCCCAACAAATTACGCTAGCGACTTGCATTAAAGCTAGCCTACTTGAACATAAACATAATTGCCTATTTTTATTCCAAAGCATAGAACGTAGTATAGAACTTACCAACGAACTAGTTTTTGGCCTAGGTCAGCCGCAAAAAGCTATACAACTTTTAAGCGAAACCGCGGCAAAAATAAAATCCACATCAAATGAACCCAGAATTATAGACCAAAGCGATATTGAAAATAGCATTAGCCAAAAAACCCACATCCCAGAAGGCGCGGTTACCGGCAAAGAAGCGGACAAACTCCTAAACTTAGAAAAGGTTTTATCGGAAAGTATAGTCGGCCAAAAACCTGCAATAAAGGCTGTATGTGAAGCTTTGCGGCGTACCCGCTCGGGACTTACGTCGGGCACTCGCCCACTTGCCTCGTTTTTGTTTTTAGGCCCCACCGGCGTGGGTAAAACAGAAATTGCTAAAACTTTGGCCAAAGAGTACTTCGGGAAAGAAGAATTCCTCTTACGTTTAGATATGTCGGAATTCTCAGGCTTTGATGGAATGATAAAGCTCCTTGGCCAAAAAGGAGACCTAGCAGACCCTCCGCTTATTAAACATTTAAAAAATTACCCTTACTGTCTTTTACTGTTAGATGAATTTGAAAAAGCCGCGCCGCAAATTCATAATTTGTTTTTGCAAGTCTTAGACGACGGAAGGCTTACTACTTCAAGGGGCGAACTACTAGACATGAGCCATGCCTTAATTATTGCCACCTCAAATGCCGGCACCAAAGACATACAGGAAGGCATAAAAGCCGGCGAAACTTTAGACAAAATTAAATCTAGGTTGTTTGAATCTGTTTTACTTAAAATTTTTCCGCCTGAACTTTTAAACCGATTTGATTCTGCTATTGTTTTTAGCCCGCTCACACCTTCAGACGTTGCTCAAATTGTAGGCCTGCAGCTTAAAATTTTGCAAAAAAAATTAACCGGCAAAGGCATTACCCTGGCTTTCTCAAATAATGTTGTAGAGCATATTGCCAAAAACGCTTTTGACCCAAGCATGGGCGGCCGCCCGGTAAGGCGCTATATTCAAGACCATATAGAAAGCTTTATTGCTGAACTTTTGCTTTCAAAAAAAATCGGCCGCGGCTTTAAAGGCCTGGTCGATATAAAAAATAACGAGCTGATTATTTCTTAAGCCTATTTAACCACCGTAAAAATTTATAAACCTTATACCACGCCGGACGTATTATTACATCATACGCTCCGGCGTATTGTTTTATAGAGCTTTCCACTGTTGTAAAACCAAGTTTAAAACGCACAAACCCCGGCGTGTCCCCGCTTGATGTTTCTATGCCCCAAAAATCATAGTTACTTAATCCCAAATTCTTGGCATCTAACATGGCGCGGTAATGCAAAAGGTACGGTGCCATAATATTTTTATGTTCATCCGAAGAACCGCCAAATAAGTAGGTGCGAGTTTTTCCGTAGTCTATTATTATTGCACTGGCTAGAAGTTGTTTGTTGTAAAGCGCCTTGTATACATGCAGTTTTAAATCGCCCTGCGGATTTTGAATTGCAAAGTAACTAATTAATTTTTCAAAATAGTCCGGGTTTTGCGCTTTAAAGCCCTGCCTCTGGGAAGTTTTCGCAATTAATTCTACCGCCTCTTTAGCCAAAAGCCCTTTGCCGTTTACTAAATGAAATTCGTCTTTAATTTCTACGCCATGCTTTTGTGCTAAGCGAATATTGTAACGCGTTTTATGATGCATCTCGGTCAAAAGATCTTCTTCACTTTTCGCCAAATCTATAATTAGAGTCCTGCCTGGTTGTATGTTCTTGGTTTTAGTAAGTAGTTGGTAGTTAGTAGTTGGTAGCAAGAAAGAATTTTTCGGTTCAATACGTATAAAAACCGCCTCTCCGAATTTCCTTTCCAACTCTTGCGTTAACAATCTTAAATCTTCAATCTTAAATCTTACATCTATTACTGGTCCATACGGACAATATAAATAATACTTCCCCATAGGCAAACTCGTCTTAATAAGATGTAAGGATCCTATGCGCTGCCCCCCAATATCCAATATCCAATATCGTAATATCTTTCTCCCAAGAGTCTCCTGCCAACTTCCCCAGTCATAACCTTGCAAAAAAGAACCCGTCTCATTTTCAATAACGAAACGGTTATAAATATCTTTTTCTGATTGTTTTACTTCTACTAATTGCATAAATATAAAATTGACAAGATTGACACCATTTAAAAGATTTCTATAACCCCAATCTTGTCATTCTTGCTCATTCATTTAAATCTTGTCAATCGATTTATTTTCCCAATAATTTTAACGCTTGTTTTATTTGCTCCCCTGTCTTTTGTGATGAATCTAATTTGTTAATAATGCTTCTAACCTCATTTTGTTTATAACCTAAAGCAATAAGCGCATCGAATACCTCCGAGCCTCCCCCTGTTACTCGTAACCCATCACCCGTCACTTTTCCTTTCAGTTCAACTATTATTTTCTCCGCGGTTTTTGTTCCAACGCCAGAAATGCGCGTAAAAATCCCTGCATCTTGGTTTGCAATTGCGCTCTTTACCGCATCTACTCTTGCTGATGATAGTATAGCTAAAGCCACTTTCGGTCCTACCCCAGAAACTGTAATAAGCATTTCAAAAAACTGCAAAGTGTTAAAGTCAGGAAGTCCAAACAAACTTTGTCCGTCTTCGGATACTTTGTGATATATGTATAATTTTATTTCATCACCAACTCTATTTTCCAAAACTTCCGGCGTTACAAAAACCTTATATCCCACACCTTGATTTTCGAGGATTATAAAATTAGTTGCCTTCTCTAAAATTTTTCCTTGTAAATACGCAATCATAAGTACGGAATTTTAATTAATACACTACATATGCCTACAAAAATTCTGTAGTTTTTTATTATGGATTTTTATTCTTAATTCATAATTCTTACCTCTTCACTTATTTCATTCTACCACCTCCCAAAGCCATTGACAAAAAGCATAAAAAAGTGTAGATTTTCACTATCCTCCGAGAGCGGGCAGTCGGGAGAATAAACCCGTAAAGGTCATGCCAAAAGACCCTGCCCGTTATATAAGGTAATCAATCGGCGAGGATCGTTCCCCTCTAGGGGATAAGATCGCCCTAAAAGGCTGTAGAGCGAAAGCTCGCCTCGCCACATAGTCTTCTCCCGCCCCGCAGCATACGGCTCACATCAAAGCCTCGTCGTTTAAAGCCGAAAAGATGGTCGGGAAGTACCCGCCGCGGCTAAAAGTTATGCCGGAGTAAACGTCCTCAGGGAGAGAGGCGTTGCAGGGGTTTGGCAGACCCCGCTCTGGCTACCAGTTTCAGGCAACGGCTTTCCTCACGGAAAGCTCTCCTCGCAAGGTCGTTGCCTGAATAAGGCAGATGGGTTGGTTCGTGACCGCTTACTACGCATTTCACGTACGTTGCGGCCAACCCGTCTGTCCAAATTAAGGAGGAAAAAATTTTTTGCCGCTATGCGGCCATACAAGTGCTGCCATTTGGCAGTTAAACGGTTGAGCTTTTGCTCCCGGCTTGTAAACAATATTTCCCTGTCGCTACCACCAAGCGACCAGGAGGGGCTCGGTGACCACCAAAGCCCCTCCTGCCTCCTCTTTTCCCACTTTATGTGGCTTTTTTTTATGGTGAAAAAATGTTAAAATAAAAATTGACGTTAAAAGGCAAATATAAGTCGTATAAGACTTATAAGGCCTATCCGTCCTATTTGTCTAATTTTTCTTTATGCAATTTAAACTTAAATCTAAATTCCAATCCGCCGTCGCTAAAGCTATGGCGGACCTAGTGCCATTACAAAATTACATAGCCATCGATCTGTATTTATATGATAAAATTTGTATTAAAATCTAAGTTCCGGCCTGCTGGCGACCAACCCAAAGCAATTGAGGGTCTTTTAAAGTCGCTTAAAGCCAAAAACCGCTTTCAAACTCTACTCGGAGTTACTGGCAGCGGCAAGACTTTTACTATGGCCAATGTTATAGAGCGTATACAAAAACCGACATTAATCATCAGCCACAACAAAACTTTAGCTGCCCAGCTTGCCGCAGAATTTCAAGAATTTTTTCCGGACAACGCGGTTCACTACTTTGTAAGTTACTACGACTACTACCAACCGGAAGCCTACATCCCCCGCTCTGACACTTATATTGAGAAGGATACTCAAATAAATGAAGAGATCGATCGTTTAAGAAACGCTGCCACCCAAAGCCTGCTTTCGCGCAAAGATGTCCTAATTGTGGCGTCTGTTTCCTGTATTTACGGCCTTGGTGACCCGGCTAATTATTTAGACTTGGCAATGGACTTTAAAAAAGGAGGGAATTATAAACGGGATAAGCTACTTAGAAGACTAACAGATTTACAATACCACCGAAACGACACAGAACTAGTACGCGGCACTTACAGAGTGCAGGGCGACGTTGTAGAAATTATACTTTCTTCTGAAGACACTATTATTCGAATGGATTTTTTTGGGGACACATTAGAAAAAATAGAAAGGCTGGACGCGATTTCAGGCCACAAAATTGAGCAGATGGATGAATTCACAATTTTTCCAGCCAAACATTTTGTTACGCCCGAAGAAAAATTAAAAGACGCAACAGAAAACATTCGTAAAGAAATGTTAGACCGAGTTAAATTTTTTAAGTCCCAAAACAAACTTATAGAAGCTCAAAGAATAGAACAACGTACCAACTTTGACCTAGAAATGTTAAGCAACACAGGCTTTGTTAGCGGTATTGAAAACTACTCCAGGCAAATAGAAGGCAGAGAACCAGGTTCTGCGCCGTCTACTTTAATTGATTACTTCCCTGACGACTTTTTGTTATTCGTTGATGAATCCCACCAAACTATACCCCAAATTGGCGCTATGTACGAAGGAGACAAGTCTAGAAAAACTAACTTGGTTGACTACGGCTTTAGGCTTCCTTCTGCCTTAGATAACCGCCCACTTAAATTTGATGAGTTCGAAAAGAAAATAAACCAAGCTGTGTTTGTCTCCGCAACACCGGCGCCTTTTGAAATACTAGCCAGTCTTAATCAGGCAGTTCCAAAAAAATCAGAGGTCTTTGAAAGTAAGAATTCGGATCATTCGGATACATTCGTAAGTTCGGATCGGAACACTATTGTTGAACAACTTATTCGCCCAACAGGCCTACTCGACCCTACCATAGAAATAAAGCCCATAAAAAACCAGGTTGATGATTTAATAGAGCGCATACATGAACGTATAAAAAAACATCAACGCGTACTGGTTGCCACGCTAACTAAGCGTATGGCCGAGGAGCTAACCGAGTACTTAAAAGAAGACGGGGTAAAAGTACAGTATTTGCACAGCGATGTAGATACATTTGAACGACTTGAAATACTGCGCGACCTTAGACTTGGCGTTTTTGACGTCTTAGTTGGCATTAACTTACTTAGAGAAGGCCTAGACTTACCGGAAGTTTCTTTAGTTGCAATACTTGATGCGGACAAAGAAGGCTTTTTGCGTTCTGAAACTTTCTTTATGCAAATGATGGGCCGTGCTGCCAGACACTTAGAAGGCCACGTGGTTATGTATGCCGACAGAATAACAGGTAGTATGCAAAGAGGCATAGACGAAACAACTCGCAGAAGAAAAATCCAGGAAGCTTACAACAAAAAACATGGCATAACTCCCAAAGGCATACAAAAAGCCATAGCCGACTCGCGTATGGCCGGCAGTAAGGTAGATATTTTTGACGAAGCTAACGAAAAGCGCGACCCAAGCCGTATGGACAAAGACGAACTAAAATTCTACCTCCACGAACTAGAAGAACAAATGGACTTTGCCGCAAAGAATTTGGAGTTCGAGGTCGCCGCCAAACTTAGAGACCGCATTGAAGAAATTAAAACTTTGAAAAAATTAAACAAGAAGTAATCTGGCAGATGACGGTCATTCTCCCTCAAGGAGAATGACCGTCATCCTCCTTATCAATCAGCAAATGCTCTAAGTCCTTTCTTTCACGAATTTTGATATAACTTTCTTCCACAAAACGTTCATACTCCTGAGCGTTTTTAAATTGACCCAAAATATTCTCTTTGCTGCATAAGGTTCCCGCTCTCTTACCAATAAAATCTAAATAACTGCTATATGGCCATCCGTTCAAGCCTATTACTAAACCAGCCACTTTCGGATTTTGGTGAATGTAAGCTGAGAGCCATAACAAATAAGAATCTGAATCTACTTTAACCGCACGAAATTTATGTTCAAACAAAGCACCCACCCTATCATGCGTCTTATTAAAATATTTTGAATATCCGACACAAACTTTTTTTAATAATTCTGTTAGCGGTAGCTGGCTATTTTGCTTTATTAGCAAATGAAAATGATTAGGCATTAAGCAATAACAAATCATACTAAAAGCACCGTCCGGCAACGCTTGCCTGCGGAAACGTGCAGGCTTACTTTGATTATACCGCCTAATTAATTCAGGAAATAAATTTTCCCTTAAACGAAATAAAAAAACCTTATAATCTTCCTCATCTAAAAAAATGTCTTGCTTGCCATTACCCCGGTTATAAATATGATAATAACCGTCCTGTCCAAATTGTTTATAATCACGATTATTCATAAAACCCCCATTAGGGAGAATGACGGTCATTCTCCTGTTTCTAAATTACTTTTTCATAACTCTCTGCCGCCTGCCAAGCAAACTCATATAAAGTTTTCATAGACTGGTATATAGCCTGGCTAGTAATTTGTACAGCCGAAACTTGGGGCTGGAAATAAAAAAATACCAGCTTGCCGTCGTATAAACAATTGTCTGTTAAAAAACCCTCGCTTCCCGAAACAAACCTTTGCTGAAAATTTTCTCCGTGCTTCATAGTTTTTACATATTCAAAATCTGCCGGGCTCCTAGTTAAGAGCTCCCTAACTTGAACAGAGCCTGTCATTGCCTGTTCATTTAGTTTTTTTGGAAAATCGGGATAAATGGACAGCACGTCTTTTATGGTTGAAAACCACGAAACATTTTTTGCCTTTAAAATTTTTTCATATGTTTCTCTAACCGCATCTTTTCCTTCAAACAGTAAAACCTGGGGTTTGTCTATTTTTGCATTATAAAGTGCGAGTAAATTAGGCATAAACCTTTTTACCATTTCCTGTTTTTTATGTAAGTCCCCCACTATTTTTTCTGGGCTCTCTGCCGTGTAGAGAGCTTTTTTTGCGCGCGGGATAATGCTTACCATTCCTTTTGCTTGCAAGCTGTCGAGTATTAAATACGTTGTAGGTCTCTTAAGACCTGCCTTACTAGCAATTAACTGCACACTAGCAGTCCCCAACTCCAAAAGCCCCAAGTAAACCTGGGCTTCCTTTTCATCTAGACCAGCTGTTTTTAATACATCTAAAATTTCCATAAGTAGATATTCATTATCTCTCTCTCCAATTCTTGGAGAGAGACTAAGAGAGTGGTTAAGTCTTTGTCATCCCGGCCTTTAGAGCCGGGATCCAGTTTTATTAGTTATTTACATTATACTCCCTTTTCTTATTTTTGTCAATTTTTCTGACAAATAATTAATATCTAACAATTAAGGCTATAAATAGGGCTTTTTAAAATATTTAATTAGTCATTATTATTGACTATATGTTAAATTTATGACATAATTACAGGTTAAAACAACAACTCCTTTGAATCTTTAAGGGAAGCGCGATGCATAACGCTTCCCCCTAAGAATCGAATAATCAAACCCTGTATTGTAGCGTGCCGATTTATCGGCGTGACTTACGAACTTGGTTACAAGGAGTTTTATGAACAAGAAAATTTTAAGCCTAATAGTAATTATTGCGGCTGTCGCTGCAACTTTTGCTTGGTCTAAACAAATTCACAAAAGTAACCCTCAAGTTTTAGGTATTCAAAAAACCCAAAGTAAATTACGTTTAGGCGTAAACACCTGGGTAGGCTATGGACCATTTTGGCTAGCCCAAGACAAAGGCTTTTTTAAGGACGAAGGCATGGAGGCAGAAATTTCAGTTATTGAAGACAGCGCGCAAAGAAAAGCTGCTGTTTTAAATAAAAATATAGACGCGCTTGGCGACACTGTTGACCTGCTTGTTTTAGCGCGTGACCAAAAAATTCCTTCCGTAGCTGTTATGCAAATAGACATAAGTAATGGCGCAGACGGAATTTTAGCCGGCCCTGGAATTAATACCATAGAAGACTTAAAAGGAAAAAAAATCGCAGTTCAAAAAAACTTTGTCAGCGAATCTATGCTCTACTATTTATTGAAAGAACATGGAATGTCTCCGAAAGACGTACAAGTTATAGACACCGAAGCGGGAGCTGCTGGCGCAGCATTCGTAGCCGGACAAGTAGATGTAGCTGTTACTTTCGAACCTTGGATGAGCAAAGCCAAAGAAAGAAGCGGGGGCAAACTATTAGCTTCCAGTAAAGACGCAAATAGCGCCATTGCAGATATTTTAACTGTCCACGAAGACTACTTAAAAGATGACCCAGATGCAGTTAAAAAATTTATGCGTGCTTGGTTTAAGGCGTTAGACTATTACAAACAAAACCCAAAAGAAGCAAGTGAGCTTATGGGCAAACACTACAATGTATCGGGCCCAGAATTTTCAGAATTGTTAAATGGTGTTGTTTGGAATGATTATAAAGAAAATGCCGCATATTTTGGCAACGAAAAAAGTCCCGGAAAAATATTTAATATTAGCCAAACTTTTGGTCAAATATTTTTAGAGACCGGGCAAATAAAGTCCATACCCAATATGAACGGCGCAATTGACGGCAAATTAATTAATTCATTATATGAATAAAAAATATATTTTTTTTATTCTTTCGCTCGCATTGCCCTTACTTGTATGGCACATTGCAGCAAGTAGGCTACTCCAAAGCTACTTTTTGCCAAAACCCCTTGAGGTGGCAAAAGCATTATACATACTATTTAAGGACTTTAATTTCTTAGGCGACATTAAAGTTAGCTTAATCCGCATAATAGTGGGCTTTGCAGCAGCAAGTTTTCTTGCCATACCCGTAGGAATAGCAATGGGTATAAATAAAAGCCTGGAAAACTTATTCGAACCGTTCATAGACTTTATTCGCTACACCCCCATACCGGCCTTTATACCTTTATTTATTTTATGGTTTGGGATTGGAGAAACCGAAAAATTTGTGGTAATTTTTGCAGGTGTCTTTTTCCAGCTTTCTTTAATGGTAATGAACTCTATTTCAAGAATACCAAAAGAATTACTGGATGCAGGCCAGACACTGGGGGCAAACAAATTGCAAATTATCTGGCGTGTAATTATACCTTGGACTAAACCACTAATACTAGACGACCTAAGAATTAATTTAGGGTGGGCTTGGTCTAGCTTAATGCTCGCAGAAGTAGTTGGTTCTACTGCTGGCATTGGTTATGTAATTATTCAGTCACAAAGGCTACTTAAGACCCCGGAAGTAATGGCAGCTATTGTAACCGTTGGAATTTTTGGCTTAGTCAGTGACCTTATTTTTAAACAGCTCTATAAATACTATTTTCCATGGGCAAATAAATTAGACTCTTATGCTAAAACTTAATAAACTTTCAAAAAAATATTTTGTGCAGCCAAACCCGATTACGGTGTTTGAGGGTTTAAATATGAGCATAAAGCCCGGAGAGTTCGTAGCGCTAGTTGGCCCAAGCGGTTGCGGTAAATCCACCTTGCTTAAAATAATTAGCGGGCTTAGCCAGCAAACCAGCGGCATTATTTTAACTAACGGACATTCTATAGAAGGCACTCATAAAAGCCGTGGTATGGTATTTCAAAATGGCGCGCTTTTTCCCTGGCTCAAAGTCAAAGACAACATTGCCTTTGGTTTAAATCTTAGCCAAACAACTAAAGTTGAAAAAACTAAAGTCATAGACCATTATTTAAACATTACTGGCCTTAAAGATTTTGCAAATTACTACCCCAAGAATCTTTCCGGCGGTATGCAGCAGCGCGTAGCTATAGCCAGGACGCTCGCGAACAATCCGGAAATACTTCTTATGGACGAACCTTTTGGCGCCTTAGACAACCAAACCAGAGGCAAGATGCAAGAATTTTTAACTGAACTTTGGGAAAAAGAAAACAAAACTATTTTATTTGTTACGCACGATGTAGCCGAAGCGGTATTTTTAGCCGACACTGTTTATGCACTTAGTCCAAGACCAATGAAAGTTAAAAAAGTATTTAAAATTCCCTTCCCCCGCCCCCGCAGACACGAACTAAAAAAATCTCAGGAATTTTTTAAATTTAAACTTGATGTTGAAAAAGAACTGGAAAACTAAAAAACTTGCTTGCACCACATTTAACTACAAAGGTGACCGTTGTGCCGCACAATGATCACCTTTGTTTTACTATATCCATGTCAACCCCTATAGCCTTGACAAAAAGGAAAAAAATAAATAAAATTCTGAGGAATGATAACCGCCCACAAGGCGGTTTTTCATTACAAGTTCAAATTCCATTACTAAGGAGAGGGAAATGAAAGCGATTGCAATTATCGCCATGATGATAGGTGTACTTGGCGCCCAAGATTCACCAGAAGCCGAAGGACTTTTGGAAGCCACGGCTTCCAAGGATTTCAATTACGGCTTAGTATTTGTACCGGTCAAATCGGGTTTCGCATTCGATACCCAGTTTTACTGGACACCTAATGCGGGATCTCAAGTTTTACTGGGCGGCGCCTACGTATGGAAACCCAAAAAACTGGGCGGCCTTAAACTAATACCGGGAATCTATTACGTAACTGAAGGATGCGAGCATGAAGCTCGCCCAGCCGGCTGTCATGACGTAGCTCTTGGACTCGGCTGGGAATGGCGCAACGTGCGTTGGGGTAGCCGCGGTTTTGTGGCTCAAACCCTCCGTAAAACCGAACGCCGCTTCGGTTTCGCCGATCCAGTTCAGGCTTACCGCCGCCTCTTTGACGGCAAAGTGGAGTTCGGTTTCGCCTACACAGGCGAATCTGCCGAGCATCATCTTTTCGGTAAAGGCGGCCTTTCTGTCAGGCGTTACTTCGGTCAGGAAAAAGAAGAAGGGATTGGACGCAACTATGTTGAGTTCACATTCCTAACGGGCCACAAAGGTCCGTCATACCGCACAACGCTAGGCCGAAGCTTTTGACAGCGTCATCATATCAACACGGTGGCGAGCCGGATTACACCCCGCGCTCGCCTACCACACTTGTTTTTTTTATATAAATCTGGTAAAATCACTTTACCTTTAAGTCAATCAGGTGTCGCTGGTTGATGCGGGGACAATTTTAAATCTTAAATCATATATCTTAAATTTTTCTATGCCCAATACTAAATCTGCAATTAAAGCTGCGCGCCAAACTATACGAAGGCACGCAAGGAACGTAATTAAAAAAGACGCTTTTAAAAGCGCTGTAAAAGAAGTTAGAAAACTCATAACTGCCGGCAAAAAGAGCGACGCCATGACCGCCATGGTCAAAGCTATGAAAGCTTTAGACAAAGCCGCAAAGACTAACGTAATTAACAAAAACAAATCTTCCAGACTAAAGTCCAGACTTGCAAAAGCAATTGGAAAAGTAAAGTAAACTAAAATCCCGCGTTATGCGGGATTTTTTGTAGTTACCAGTTACCCGTCACTTTATTTTATAAGATTCACCACCAGCCTCACCATTACATCTTTATCTTTCGGATCACTCTCAGCAATTAAAAGTGCCAACGCCGTTAAAGTATTGTCGTTAATTTTTCGCTCCCCTTTCTTGTCGTACAAAAAATTGTTCTCAACTAAATAGAGCAAAAAAGTTAAGGAACCAATACGTTTGTTACCGTCGGCAAACGGGTGGTCTTTAATTAAAAAGTACAAAAGATGCGCGGCTTTTTCTTCTAAGCTGGCGTATAATTCTTTTCCGCCAAAAGTTTGGTTTATGTTTCCTAAGACAGCTTTAAACTTACTTCCAACTTCCTCTCCAAACAAACTCCCCGCTTCTTTCTTAGCAGCAAGGCGTTCTTTAAACTTTGTAATAGAAGTTTTTAAACTTTCGTAATTTAAAGCAGGTCCGGCTTTTCTACTTACGCCTTCCAAAGAAAGTTCACCCTTGTCGTAGGCATTTAAAACAAACCAAGTGTCTGCGTAGTCAGTAATTATTCTAAGCAACTCTTTTTCATACCCCTCAAGCCTCTTACTCGCCACCGCGCTTTGAATTAGCTTATGAGCACTCTCCAGTTCTTTTAACTTTACCTGTAAATTCTCAAAGTCTTTAAGCCTCTTTTCGTTTATAGCAAAGCCTTTAAGCAAATAGTCCTTTAGTCTCTGCGTCGCCCAAATACGGAAGTCTGTGGCTCTTTTAGAATTAACTCTATAGCCTATAGAAATTATCATGTCTAAATTGTAATATTGAACCTGATATACCTTCCCGTCAGGGGCAGTATGTGCAAAAATTGCACATACTGAATTTTCTCTTAATTCTAAGGAATTTAGTATGTTTTTAATATGTTTACCTATAACAGTACGATCAGCCTGAAACAGACCTGCTATTTGCGCCTGCGTCATCCAAATACTTTCTGACTGTATTTTTATTTGTAATTCAGGACCTTTTTGGGCTTTATATATAACAATTTCACCTTTTTTTATTTCTTCCATAAATTTCCTTTACTTAAGCCAATTCCGGTATTACTGGAATTGGCTTACTTATAAGTATTTTAAGTACGTTCCAAAATAGAACGAACTACCCGGAATTTCCGGATAGTTGAACTATTAAGCAATTTATTAATAGTTCAATAATTTAAAAATGCACATTTTCCTTGTGCATTTATAGTATACAATCGTTTACCTAGTGTCAATTCAATTTATCCACAACTGCGCAAAATTTTAAATTTGGGCAAGGTGAGCCAACAATTTTTGCCTAAGTTCGTCTAAGGTCGAAATATGATTAAGCTCGCTTGCGTCCATAAGTCTTTGAAGGCCGTGCTTGTGTTTCAAAAATACCGCGGGCAATTGCGTGTGAGCTGTTTCAGGAAACTTAAGCAAAAACTCGTCCCTATGAAAAAAGTCTATTTGGTATGGCAAGGCCTCTACTAACATTTTATGTTGTTCGTCTAAGTCCCCCACGCTCGGGTGTTCAACATAATGGTGGAGTGCCTTGGCAGCTAAGTCAAAAGCCGTTGCTGTACCGTTATAAACAAAAACTAAAATAGGATTTTCCATAAAAACGCTGATTGGTCGCTGATAGGTACGCTGATAAATCGCTGACAGCATTCTATAAACGACTGTTAAATTTCAAAGTTCTTTAATTCTAGCATAACTGACTGGACTGTTTCCTCTGTAATATCCCCAGGAGTAATTTTACATTTTTTAAAAATTTGTTTTTCTATTTCCCTTAAACTTCTTTCAAAAGTATACCGCTTATCAGGCCCGCCCCATTCATTATTACGATGAGCATAACGCACTCGTAAATCTGCAAACCGTTCTTCCATGCTTCTAACCCCCTTTGGCATAACCCGCATATCCGCATACGCGCAAATTTGTTTTCCCAAATCACCGGACTTTAAATTCCCCTCTGCTTGTTCAAACCCAACGCAGTCAACTAACTCAAGCACTCTATTACTAACTCCTAACTCTTTTGCAATAGCAACAGAAGCTACATGCTCGTCTTCTCCATACTTTTCTACAAACTCGTCCTTCACCTTTTGCCAATAATCTAAATCTAAATCTACATTTCCGGCAAAGCCGGATCCCGCTCCGCGGGACAATAAATTTTTACTCTTACTCAAATCAAACTTTATAATATTTCCAATATCATGCAATAAACACGCAGCAACAACTTCTTCTTTATCAGTAATCGGTAATAAATTATCAATTATAACACTCGCCACCCCCGCCACCCTAAACTGATGCTCCCGAAGCTGTGGCATTACTTTATATTTTTCATAAACTTCTAAAATTGTCATTTGGTATTTTACTAAATCTTACATCTTATATCCTAAATCTTAAATTCCCCCATCTCTCCCCAATTATCCCCCACCTTACCCTCAACTTTAATTGGCACACTAAGAGAAATAGCCTGTTCCATAAGAGGAATTAACTTCTTTGCCCACTCCTCCACCTTGTCCTCCCTAACCTCAAAAACCAATTCGTCGTGCACCTGAAGAAGCATACGAATTTCAGGGTTCTCTCTTTCTCTAATTCTCTCTTTCTCTAATTCTCTATTTATATTAATCATCGCCACCTTAATTACATCCGCGGCAAGCGACTGAATAGGAAAATTCACAGCCGCGCGTTCCGCCGCAGCTCGAATAAAAAACTGCCCTGACTTTATTTCCGGAAACTTTCGCATTCGGCCAAGCTCGTTACGCACAAACCCTTCCTGATTTACCTGTAACTTTACCTGCTCAATATACTGCTCAACCTGCGGGTAAGCCTCAAAATATTTTCTTATATATTGTTTGGCATCGCCCATTGTCATCTCACCTACGCGGGAAGATAGTCCGAACGAAGATACTCCATACAAAATTCCAAAGTTAATGGTCTTAGCATCCCTGCGCATATCTTTTGTAAGAGCTTCCTGACTAACGCCAAAAATTTCCATAGCGGTTTTGCTGTGAATGTCTTCACCATTTTTAAATACTTCCATCATTTTTTTGTCCTGCGCCAAATGCGCCACAATACGAAGTTCTATTTGAGAATAGTCGAGCGACAAAAGCTTATAGCCTTTTTCCGCCACAAAGGCTTTACGTACCTGACTACCAAGGCCTTCTCCACGCACGGGTATGTTTTGTAAGTTTGGGTCTATACTAGAAAGCCTACCCGTAGCCGCAATGGTTTGGCTATAACTAGTATGCAGTCTGCCAGTTTTTTTATTTACCATTTCTGGTAAGGTTGTTAGGTAAGTGCTATAAAGTTTTGTAACTTCCCTATACTCTAAAATTTTGGGAATTATATCGTGCTGACCTAACATTTTTTCTAAATTATCGGCCGATGTAGACACGCCTGTTTTAGTGCGCTTGTTGTTAGTAGCTTCCAATTTAAGTTCGTCAAACAAAACTTCTTTCAGCTGCTTAGGTGAAGCTATATTAAATTCCCTGCCAGCTAATTTGTGAATTTTCTTTTCTAAATCTTTTATGTCTATTTCCGCCTCCCCGGCAAGACGGTTTAAAAGCCTAACGTCTAACTTAATGCCGTTTAATTCCACATCTGCCAAAACTTCTACTAAGGGCATTTCTATTTCTTCAAAAACTTTTACTAGTCCGTTCTTTTTAAGTTCAGGCTCATAAAGTTCTTTAAGCCTTAGCGTCATATCTACATCTTCGCAGCAATACCAAGAAACTTTTTCCGGCGCTACCTTGTCCATGTTAATTTGCTCTTTGCCTTTGCCTATTAAGTCTGTAATAGGCTGCATTTGGTAGCCAAGTTCGTTAAAAGCAAGCGCGTCTAGTCCATGTTGGCGAGTGCCGGCGTTTAGTAGGTACGATGCGATCATGGTGTCAAAATTGATACTAGATATTGGATATTGGATATTATGCAAAACCTGAGCGTCGTACTTTATGTTGTGGCCTATTAACTTAACTTTACCCGATGTAAGCAGAGTTTTTAGTTCAGACGATGATGTAAAAAGCTTTGTGGGAATATAAAAAGCCTTACCTAGTTTAGCACATAGCCCCACCCCCACTAATTCCGCGGTAATTGGGTCAAGACCCGTAGTCTCTGTGTCTACGCTTATTTCTGAAGCAGATGATAATTCTTTAATTGCCTCTTCTAATTTCTTTTCGTCATCGACAAATATATACTCTTGCTTCCCAATAGATTTTATTTCTTGATTCTGATCTGTAATGTCCCCACTTGTCACTTGCAACTTGTCACTTGTAACTCCTTTTGGCAATTTTGCCAAAAGGTTCCTAAACTCCAAACTCTGAAACAACTTCACAGTTTGCGACAAGTGTTCTTGGTCTAATTCATACGCTTTAATTTCCGGGTCTATGCCTGGGACATTGCAAACTATAGTAGAAAGTTCATACGACATCCGAGCTTCTTTTTCTTGTTCTTTTAAAAGTTCCAAAATACGCGGACGAATTTTGGTTCCGGTTTTTCCTGCGTCAATTGCTTTATAAAGTTCATCGAGCGATTTAAAATCTTTTATAAGTTCACTTGCGGTTTTCTCCCCTATACCTTTTACGCCCGGAATGTTGTCAGAAGGGTCACCCCTAAGTGCTTTATAGTCCACCATTTGGTCAGGATTTAGTCCAAACCTAGCTCTTACCGCTTTACTGTCGTAAATGACCGTGTCTGCCAGTCCTTTGCGCGGAGTGTAAATTTTTACTTTGCCGTTTACTAGCTGCAGGGTGTCCATATCTCCGGTTAAAATAAATATCTCAGAATTCTCGTGGCTTTTTTCATGAAAATGTTTAGACAAAGTGCCTAAAACGTCGTCCGCCTCATAGCCTTCCTTTTCGTAAATTGGCACGTTCATTGCGCGAAGTACATTTTTAATAACCGGTATTTGGTCGTACAAAGCTTGGTCAGCCTTAACCCTTGTGCCTTTGTACTCTTTATACATATTGTGCCTAAAAGTCGGCCCGGCTAAGTCAAAAGTCGCAGCTATGTGCGTAGCCTTAATTTCCTTCATAGCCTTTAAAAATATAGTTAAAAACCCAAAAACCGCACCCGTAGGCCTGCCGTCTTTGGTAGTTAAAGTAGGCAAAGCGTGATAAGCCCTATGTACCAAAGCATTGCCGTCTATAAGTAAATATTTTTCTTTGTTAATCATGATGGCATTATACAATGTTCGGTATTTGGTGTCATTATGCAGCCACCCAACAAACAAAAAACAGCCCCATAATGAGGCTGTTTTTTGTTATTAATTTAATTAATACCCTATAGCCGAGTAAATTCTTTCAACCAATAAATTAAATTGACTTTCGGTTAAATTATCATCCGGACAAAAATCCCTGGTACCATCAGTGTTTATTCGGCAACCTATGGTAACTTCCCTTTGATAAAAATACTGCGTCTGCGCGAATGCTGGGTTTGTAGAAGGCACATCTCTAAATGCCTGCTGGGTAGGAATACCGGTTAGGTCAACTCTGTTACCTAAAGCTCTGGACAAAAATAGCATTGCTTGCCAGCGCTTTACCGGTTCAGTTGGGCAGTAATTTCTTATACCGCTAGCGGCATCATAATAACAACCGTTAGTTATCCCGCGACTATAAATTTGTTCAATAAAGCTGTAATATTGATTACTTTGCGATACATCGTTAAAAGAAGGACTCAATCCAATGGATACATTTAGGGGAAACTTTTCCACGAGCTTCTTTGCCATTACATCTCGTGTAATTACCGGGTCAGGACAACTAGTTACGTTAGCGGTAATTTGAGAAATTATATCGTTGTAGCAAGAAAGTTTAGTTGGCACTATACCTACCTGAGGCAATGCAATTTCCGCGCTATTTGCAACTACCACATTTGCAAAATTTAAACCCCAGGAATTAAAAATAGCTAAATCTGGGAAACCATACCTTCCATTTTGCCCAACCAAATAAACAGTGCTATTAATATTTACCAACTGACCAACTCTTGGGTAAACTGCCACAGGAGTTGGGGTGGGCGTTACTGTAGGAATAGGGGTAGGGGTAGGGGTAGGATTTAAGCCCACATAATAAGAACCAATTGAATTTAGCGAGCTACAACTGTTATCTGCTGCTTGGTTATTGGTCATTTTGCAGGACACGTTGTAATATCCGGTTTGCAAAGGGGCAATACAGTTAAACAAAGCCGAAGTTCCGCTCCATCCACCCCAACTGCAATTAGTCGCGCCATTGCCATCTAACGTAATATAGCCGCTAACTATGCCATAATCGCATCTAGCAGTAAAGTTTTGACCGGGAGTTAATGAAGAAATTTTAGATGCCCCTGAATAAATACCGCTATTTGCAGTATTAAAACTTCTTTGAACACAAGCTAATGTAGTAGGGGTTGGAGTAGGAACAATAGTGACTGTAGGAACAGGAGTTGGAGTTGGAATGATTGTGGGAACGGGTGTAGGCGTAGGAGTTAACACTGCCGGATTAACTGTTAAATAAATATTTTTTGTTGCAATACTTCCGCTTGCATCTGTTACTTTTATTGTCCAAGAATAAGAACCTAAATAGCTACTAGTAACTGTTGTTCCAGATTGTGTGTTAAAGCTTATTGAGCTGCTATAAATTGGCCCCAAATTACCATTTAACCCTAAAATACAACAAGCGGATGGGTAAGTTGTTGAAACTAATTGCCACGTATAAGGAGCAACACCTCCGCTTAACTGAATAACAGAGGAATAACTTTGTCCAGCAATCGCGTTTGGTAAAGTGCTGGTAACTATAGATAAAGCTTGCGCAGAAGGGCTTGGGGTTGGCGTAATGGTTGGTGCGGGGACAACATCACAACTGGTAACTCCAGAAGCAATTTGAGCCGACACGCTGCTAAAACATGGTAATTTGACTGGCACAATACCAATTTCAGGCAAAGCTATCTCTGCACTATTAGCGCTTAAAATATTTGCAAAATTAAAATTCCAAGAATAAAAAGTGGCCGTGTTCGAAAAACCGTATAAACCATTTTGAGCAACTAAATACACAGTTCCGTACCTACTCACTAATTGGCCAACACGCGGGGAGACAGACACTTGCTCTTCAACATTTAAATTTCCCAGTGAATTTGAGATGTTGCAACTATTATCCGAAGCAGGGTTGTTATTCATGCGACAGGCCATAGAAAGTTGAAGGCCGTTGCTCGGAGTTGTGCATTTAAAAACCGCAGATAAATTATCCCAACCAACATAAACACAGGAGCTAGCCGTACCTCCCTCCAGTGTAATATGAGAAGAAATAGTGCCATAATTGCATTTTACAAAATACTGCTGATTTGGCTGAATGGATGATAGCTTAGTTCCTCCTACAACAGATGAATAATATCCACTGGCGCTTTGGTTAAAAGTCCGATTAACACAAGCTAACGGCAAATTAATATAAGGCGTTGGAGTTGGTAAAACTGTTTGAACAAAGCCCGGAACCAGTATTGAACTTACTGCCGTAGCCGACTTTCTTAAAGTTGTACCGTCATTTTTATGTATACCTAAGCCGTACTGATCTAAACATTCAGAATTGTCAGGCAAAGATTTCCATTGCCACAAATTAAACCCAAGGCCATTTGATATTGCGGCATTAACTAATGCCTTAACATTTTGCGCCTGGATATCTTCGCTATAAGGAACGCAAAAGCCAGCTCCCATTTCGCCTATTATTAAAGGTGTGTATGGGTACAAGACCTTAAACCGACTGGCCTTTAATTTAACCTCTTCGACAATTTGCGTGTCGGTTTTGCCGGTTAGACCATAAGCAACCATGCTCATAAAATCATACGGATTGGGGTTTGAAAGCGGAGACTGACCACCACTATAATTTTCATTAATCAAAGCATAATCATGGTAACCAATTCTAAACTTTGAACGTAAGGCTGGAGGGACTCTAAGTGGCCAACTTCCCAATCGGCTTTGAAAGGCCGAAAGAAGACCGGGGCGCAACTCAGGCTTGTAAGGATCTCCCAAACAAGAGCCTTCTGATCCTTCGGTAAAAACGACAATATAAACATTATTTGAATAATTTTGTATTCGTGACAAAAACTCTTTTGAATAATCTTCAAAAGCTTTATACATGGTTTCGTCCAGCATCCAGCGGCAAGCGTCTATGCCTTCAGGGCTCCAACCTTGTCCCAAATAATTTAAGCCAATAACGGCTTCCATATTATTGGTTTTCAACAATTCCAAAATTTTTATTAAGCCGGAAAAAGCCTGCTCATTATAGGTGGCAGTTGGTAGCGCTTTTGGACTATAGTCGGCCCAAGCATTTCCTCCTAGCCAAACAGTGTTATATCCTTCAGCTTTTATTTGTGGCAAAACTTTCGCTAAATTCTCATAAGAATCAGGTATGCTTTTAGGGAAGTCATACCAAGTAACACTTTTAATATCTTTATACGCTCTCAAATTAGTTGGGCCATAAACCACCGTTGAATTATTATTTATTGTCGAAAAAGTGGTTGGCACTGGAGTTGGTGTTGGTTGGGCCAATATAGCTGGGGCTAATTTAAAACTTTTTGGATTGCCAAGCAAAATTGCGTTATAAGCGTTGTCAGACAAATCTATTGCCCAAGCCCAAACCTGGTGGTACTGGCCATCCTTAAGCTGATTTGGAATTTGAAAATTAAACGCGTGAGTGCCTACGTCGCCTCTGTAGTCCCCTGCAGTCGCTTCCACGGGAGAAGCTCCTGCCGTACCTGCGTTCTTGTCAAAATACAAATGCACCTTTACGGCTTGGGAATTGTTGTCGTTGTCTATGGCCCAACCAAAAATTTTACCGTCGCTACTTATACCGTCTAAATAACCAATCGGCCTACGGTTAGAAATATTCGTAACAGGAGCCGAAGTAAAGCTTAAATTAAATTTAATATCACGACCGGTTTCTTCGCTAAAACCACTTCCTCCGTTACTGCTCTTAAGTAAACGACCCTGGCTGTAAATGTTGTTTTCGTTATAAGCATAACCATAACAACCTGCGGTTATAATATTTGATTTAAGCAGCAACCCATATTCCTGCCCTGCCTCAACCGCTACATTAAGCGGCAGTGAAATTTTGTTTGGCGCAAAATCAATTTTGCCGGGCGGGGTTAAATAACCGTCAGTTGTTTTGCGGGACGAAACACTAAAGCTAGCTAAAGCCGGCAACGCGGGCTGGTTGCCGTTTAATTTTACAACCTGAACACTTAAATCAGCATTCGGCAATACGCTGCCGTCTAAACTACCGTCTTTGCTGTCTGGCCTACTTTGAGGACCGCTTTGAAAAGTTACAAAATCAACAGCAGCTAATTGCCCTGAATTTGCTGGCTTAAAAGTTTGCATTAACTCCTTGCCGCCAATATCACAAGCGCTTACAAAACTATCCGTGCTTGGAACTGACTGGCAGCTTAAAACCGGTTTGTTACTTGAGTCAAAAGTCAAAGGTCCCCAGTAGTAATTACCTAGTCCTTGATTAGCAAAAATTGTACCGGGTGGCGTAGAACTATGCCACAAATCACTCATATACAAATACTCGCCATTAAGCGTTGCCACATAAGTCGGCTGCCCGCCGCAAGAGTTAGGGTTAATAATCCCGCCATCTTGCCAAGGTCCATTAATAGAAGAAGAAAATAAATACCGAGTCGGCGTACCCGAACAATAAGGACAGTTGTGACTATAAATTAAAAAGTAAGTGCCGTTTCTTTTTATTAAAGTCGGCGCTTCACCTTCAAAGCCGGTATTAATCATTTCACCTACCGAGTCGGTAAAACTAGCATTTAGTTTTTCAATTACCAAATCTCCGACTTCAGGAATTCCGGTATTATAGTTAGTATGGATTAAATAGGCGGCACCATTATCATCCAAAAACAAAGCTTCGTCCCCGTTCCAAGTATAGTGAACATTCTGGGCAAGCTTTGGGTTTGTAAAAGGTCCGGCTGGCGAGGAGCTTTCCATTACCCAATAACTCATTTCAGCTGCAATGTTAAACCATAATACATAACCGCCACCCGCTGTTGCTGGTCTGGCTAATATATGCGGCCTAAAACAACCAATATTTGGACAATTCTTATTTGAATCTTGTCCTTGCCATGTACTTGGATCAAATAACAATCGCTCAAATTTCCAATTACGCAAATCTGTGGAAGAATAAACTTTAAACCCGCAAAACGGTGTCTGATTATAATTTAAACTTAAATATTTAAAACCGCAGGTGTAAGATGTGCCATATAAGTAGTAAGTTCCGTTAAAATATTGAATTTCACCGTCGTGCGCGTCTATGGCATTGCCATCTGTATCAAACCTGGTTACTTGCTGACCCTGGCTAGTAAAATTAGTCTGCGCGCTGTTAAATGCACCTAAAACCTTGCCCTTACTTAATTCTGCGCTATCAGTTTTTGCCATAGAGAGGCTTATATCGTTGATTTCCGCGCTTGCCAACCAAACTGCGGAAGCCGAAGAAGCAGCAAAAAACAGGACTATAGCCAAGCCAATAGCCGGAGCAACTTGAGCGCGCATAATGCTGCGCGACCATTCAAAAAAAGTTTTCATTTTATTTTTGCCTGCCCCGTAGTAAACGCCACAGATTGTGAGATTATACGAGCGCAAGATTGTTAATTTTTGTTTCTAGCCGGTAGTTACGCAAATTTTAGCGTTTTACTACACGGGGTTTCTATTTTGATTAAACTGATTTTGGTTTAACCAAATATTTTGGCTATCTCTTGCCTAATTTTGGGCAGAAAGATAACTTAATTTCTTTAATTATAGCACAAACAAATATTTTTGGCAAATTTTTTCTTTGCCAATAAAAAAGCGCAGGGTGATGTCTGATCGGTAGATCGAGACAAAGCACCCTGCGGCCTAACTGCTGTTAGCGGACGGACACGTGTCCGCCGCCAAAAGAGAGATAGTTAGCGAGGAGGTGAGATGATCGGCACGGCCACTGCATTACTGTTGCGGGGCAGTGCCGGCTGCTCGAACATTACAGTGCTGGTGTACGGATCGCCCAGCACCGTCAGCGTTATATAGGCGCGCGCCCTCCTCTCGTGGAAATTGGAAGGCACTCGAACAACATTGCCCGTGGGCGTCAACTCCATAGGCGATATCTGAGCAACAGTTCCGCCGTTGACGACTTCCTGACGCACCAGCGCAGTCCCGCTTGGGAACATCCCTCGAATCTCGAGAGTGTCCCCCACAAGCCTAACTTCCCGGATGCTACCGTCCCACCTGTCTTCGGATCCGTCCGAGTTGAGTTTCAGTGAAATGAAGTTTTGCTGGATTATGTTGTGTATGCCACTCGGCGTTACAGACCAAACAATCACCTCGACGAAATACACCCCGTCGGGATCTGCGTTGGAAAACTCCCGCGAAAACACATTGAGTTTGTCGTTCCGTCCAAAACCACGATAGAAATATCCGAACATGGCGCCCTCTGCGTCGAAGTACTCAATTCGCGACCCATCTGGGTAACGATTCGCGCTTGGCAGCATAACACGAGCCGAGATGTGATAAGTTCCTTCGAGCAAATCAGAAGGAAGAAGCACCAAATTGAGACGGTCTTTGTTGCTGAAATACTGCCCGTTGGTTCGAACGAAGAACAAAGGCCATCTCTGGGACTGTTGGACGGATGCGGCACGTTGCTCGCTTTTCTGCAGCTGCAACAGCGGGGACACTCCGCCGAATTGATTAAAAGCCTGCTCGGCAGTGATGCGAGGCATTTCCTGAGCGAAAGCGATGCTAGTCGCGGTGAACGCGAGCGATAAAACCAAGTTGATCAAATGGGACATTTCCCTCTCCTACATTGAATTCCCAGCTAAAAACTCTGGGGGAAACTAGACAAAATTAGTAACTAGTTACTCATTACTAATAACTAATTACTATTTCATCCAAATTCCCCAGAATTTTACTAATAACTCTCTCTATAATCCTCCTAAGGATATTTATAAAAGAACATCTGGGCACAGTTGGCACAGACATATAATTATACACCTTTTTGACCATTTTGTCAAGATTTTAATATAAATTACCCTTATTTAAGCAATAAAAAACCACCCCCTCTTAATGGGAGTGGCTTTTACCAATGGTTTAACGAATTGAGCTACCGCTTCTATAAGCGTAAAATTCTGTAGCATTTACTTCCACTACACTATTTGGGTCTATATTTAACCTAGAAGCGGCAGAGGGATAAATGTATCTTTTAACCGTATCTTCTATTTTATATACTCTGGCATTGCCTTTTAGTTTTATATAGTCAACCGAGTCGTAACTGTCTAAATCTTCCTGGCTAATGGTTTGTATATTTTCCCAGCGGTTGCCGTAAGACAAAAATACACGGGCGGACAGTATAGGCATTTTTAGACAGCTGGCGGTTACAAAATATATAGTTGGGTCGTCGTCCACTTTTGCCGTCTTTGGTCCGCAGCCGGCTGTTGGAGGCGTAGGAGTATAAGTGGGCGTGGGAGTAGGATAAGCGGAAGGAATACCAGTTCCCACAGTAAACATACTGCCTGAGTTGCCCGTGTAATTAAAACTGTATCCGTTATAAGTAGCCTTAACTATTTTATATACTCCCGGAGTAGTAATAACTGAATTAGGCGGAGCGTTAAAGCCTAACGGAACCGTTATTCCCCCAATATGAAATTTGTTGGACAAATAACTCCCAACATCTGCCCTGTAAACCATTGTACTAGTGTTAAGTACATAATATTTAGAGGGGTCATTTACATTTTGAAAAGATATAGCTACGCTAACTGGCTTGTCGTTGTCATATGCCCAGCCAGAAACTAAATCGGCTGAAACCGAATCAAGCCAACCTTCGTTGTAATTAGCATAGGGAGTTGGCAAAGGCGCTGGAGTAGGAGTGGGGGTGTAAGTGGAAGCAGGATTTACAGTTAAAATATACGAGTAACTTAAGTTGGCAGAATATTGGTCGGTTAAATTTAACGTGACTGTATAAACACCTGCTGTTGTAGGAGTGCCTAAAATATTTACCGAGGCTTTTCCCGGAGAACCTTCAATACCAGGCAAAATTCCGTATGTAGTATTAGGCCCAGAGGCACTGCCTGTGGTTATACCCGGAGGAAGTCCGGTAAAAGTCGCGTTACTGGCGTAAGGAGTACCTGTGGTAATATATTGCAAATTTATTTTGGCGCTATAATATGTACCAACTGTAGCCGCAGGCAATTGCGTGGTGTTAATTTGAAAATAAGCGTAAGAATTTACATTAGCCGGTTTAATAGTTAAGTAAACTGTCTTAGTAGTTGTATTGCCAACAGAGTCTGTAACTTTAAGTTTCCAATAATAGCTACCCGGATGATTCTCAACTGTGCTGGCAGTTTGCGTGTTAAAAGTCGGACCGTCGCCGGAAATTCCCAAAACGCAACAACCGGAAGGGTAGTTGGTATCTATTGGGGTCCATTTGTAAGGCGCAACGCCTCCGCTTGCCGCAAGTTGTGTTGTATAAGCTTGTCCTACTGTGGCATCTGGCAAACTCGTTGTGGTAATTTGCAAATCAGAAGTTACTGTCCAGTTTAAAACCTTAATAGCAGTAGCTCCAAGGGCGTCCGTTACTTGAAAAGTCCAAATATAGGCTCCTGCCGGACTAACTATAGTAGCAGATGTTTGGGTATTAAAAACACCGTTATTATTTACCCCCAAAACACAACAATTAGTACCTTGCACG
Source organism: uncultured Candidatus Saccharibacteria bacterium (assembly GCA_964484145.1). Lineage (GTDB taxonomy): Bacteria > Patescibacteriota > Doudnabacteria > UBA920 > UBA920 > JAEUSF01. The sequence goes on from CAZAED010000001.1 coordinate 49,589, forward strand.
CCGGAAGGGGTAATAATCGACGGAGCCGACCAAGTATAAGGAGCCACACCCCCTGTAGCTTGAAGTTGATACGAGTAAGGCTGGCCGACCGTAGCACTAGGAAGACTGGTAGTGGTTATTTGCAATGCCTCAGCCCTGGCTACTTGAACCGGGAGCAGCAAACTTGCAAAAACTATACTAAACAAAATTCTTTTCATATATTTTATTTAATTGTTTATATTTTCATCTTAAGTATAGCAGTTTTTAAAAAATTGAGATAAAAAGTACTGTCTGCTATGCTATGTGGGCTATGGACAAATGGCTTAGTAAAATTAAAAACCTTAAAAAACCCTGGAAAATTGCCGGGGTGGTTTTGGTGGTGTTAATTATTTTTTGGCAAATTGTTTCCAAAGTTTTGGTTAATAGGTTAATAACTACTTACCAAAACCAAGAGTCGCAAATTTTGTACGACAGGAATGGAAAATTAATTAGCATAAAACCAAACCCAAAAGGTTACTACAACCAGTTCTTAACCCTTCCCCCAAAAGAAGCGGAGAATATTTTACTAAAAAAAGAAGACAAATATTTTTATTGGCACTTTGGTATAAACCCTTTTAGCATAATGCGCGACTTATGGGCAAAGTTAATAACAGGAAAAAGAAGCGGCTCCAGCACTCTTTCGCAGCAACTGGTAAAAACACTGCTCGGCAATGAACAAGACCGAGGGGCGAGAAATAAGTTTAAAGAAATGTTCTATACGCTGGCTTTAGAATGGCATAGGCCAAAAAAAGAAATTTTAACCATGTACTTTAACAGCGTGTACTTTGGCGGACTGGCCCAAGGCTACAAAGAAGCTTCTTTTCACTACTTTAACAAACCGCCGGAAAATTTAAGCAGCACGCAAATCCTTTCCCTGCTTTCAACTTTAAACAACCCTTCCCAAAGTCAGGCCGGTACAGCGCAAAACTTAAAACGCGCAAAAAATTTAGCTAAAGAGTTTAAATTAAATGTTAGCAATGACGAATGGAACAGTCTTGGCTTAGTTAAAGCCGACGAACATAGAAATTCCGAAGTCACTTTTGAGCTAGCTAGCCTTAATTTAAATTGTCCGAAAGTTTGCAATCTTACTATAGACTCGGAGCTTACAAAAAACTTACGCGGTATTTTAAAAAGAAATTTAGAAAGACCGGACCTAGACACGGCCTCCACCGGCGCGGTAGTGGTAATTAAAATGCCGGAAAACGAAGTTGTGGCCATAGTTGGCTCACCGGATACAAGCTCCAGCAGTTTTGGGCACCAAGTAAATATGGCTGTGCGGCCAAGAGCCGTGGGCTCTACAGCCAAGCCGTTTATATATTTAAAAGCTTTTGAAAAAGGCGCTAGACCCTATACTTTAGTTTCAGATCAGGAACTTAAATACCAAATTGGCACAGGTTTTGACTTCTTCCCCAAAAACTTTGACGGCCAGTATAGAGGCCAAGTTACTTTAGAAGAAGCTTTAAGCAACAGTCTTAACGTGCCCACAGTACAAGTACTAGACTTTGCGGGCCTACAAAATTTTTACAAATTTTTGGGCAGCACTATGGGGTTTAAACCACAGCAGCCGCTGGAAAATTATGAACTGGGCATTGCGTTAGGAGGACTTGAATCAGACCTTTTAACCTGGTCAAACTATTTTACAATTTTTGGACAAGGTGGCTACCTAAAACCTTTAACCATTTTTAAAAGCGGGTTTACAGACTCGCCATATTTAAAAACGCCAATGGCAAACCTAAGCAGCTCCCCTGTTTTAGCCGGCGAAAAACAATATGTGGAATTGGTAAATAAAATACTTTCTAACCGCGATGCAGGCGTGGCCCAGTTTGGCATAAAAAGCAATTTAAATTTACCCTACCAAAATTACGCGCTTAAAACCGGCACCTCGCGCGACTACCACGACAGCTGGACTCTGGGTTACAGCCCGGACTTTTTAGTCGGGGTCTGGGTAGGTAACAGTAGCGACAAACCTATGCGCGAAGTTACCGGCCTTTCCGGAGCAGCCAAAATTTGGCGGGAAACCATGCTCTATATGTACAACTCCCCTTACAACAAAAGCACACAATTTAACTTTAGTGACATAAAGGAATTTAACCAAACAGGCTCTATAGAGTACGGACTTGTTGGCGACAACTACAAGCACCAAAAAAACTTAATTCTTAATCCCAGCTTAATATTAACTCCCCACCAAGGCGACAAATATCTTTTACAAAAAAATACTACTATACCCCTAACTGCAAGCAAAGAAGTAGATTGGTATGTAGACAATAAATTAATAAGTCACTCAACAACAACTAACTGGCAACCTAAAGAAGCAGGAAAGTACAAAATAACAGCAGCTTCCAACGAAGGAAAAAAAGAAGAAATAAGCATTGAAATAAATTTGGAAGACAAAAAAATACCTTAGCCAGTTAGCTAAGGTATTTTTATTTAGCGATGTTTTACCGCTTACTGCTTTACTTCAAAGTACCCGCCGCTGGTGCGGCCAAAATTTTCCGGAGTATAAAGCTCATAAGCTGTGGCTGGCAGGTATTGGAATTTGCCGGGTATTAAAGCTCTGACAAAATAGTCATATTCATAAACTCCGGGCCGCAAATTTTGCGTAAAGAGCATAAGGCGGTCGTCGTGATATTCAGTGGCGTCTGCGTAGAAACTATTAGGCACGCGGGCAGATTGCGAATACAGCATATCGGGCAAATCACCCTCGGGGTTTGGCACAGAGGTTTTAGATTTGCCTCTAAAAGGACTTACTAGAGCTAGCCAAACTCTTTTCCAAAACCCTGGCTTTTCTACTAACACAGGCTTTTGATTTTCAACCACGATAACCTCTCCTTGCACGTAAGGGTTGGGGCTTGGGGTTGTAGTTTGACTGGTTAAAGTTTGGTCTTCCGTGGCTAAGTTAAAGTTGACTAATTCCGTTCCAGCCGGAATAAAACTTTCTACTGCTACCAAATTTCTTTGCTTACTAACTGTAATTTTTAAATGTCCTCTTAAGACATCCCCTACCTTAGCGTCTGTAACCGGATTTTTATTTTCCTTGTCATCAAGCTTATACAACTGTCTTTCTATGTTAAACCCTTCGTCCCTGGGCGCAATTTGGTCTATAGGCAAATAGTATTTTAAGGACGCGTCGTAGTAAAAGCCATTAGGCAAATTATTTAAGTTTTCCTTACTAAACTTAAGCTCGCTTAATTTTTCCGAAGTAAAACTTGATGCGGGAATAAAAGCAGACAGGTCATTTAAAATAGTTTTTCCGCCAAATTCCATTTGGGTATTTTCTTTACCGTCTAGACTTAAAGCTAATTTAAAGTGTGAGTTGGTTTCCTGTTTCCAATTTATGTAGGAAACCATAGCGTCTAAGGTAGCAAAAGTGTTGTTGGTTGTAGCCCAAGAACCGTCTTTTGCTTTTGTTCCCAGTAAATAGCGAATAAGTTTTTCAGTAAATACATAATCGCGCTTACCTTTACTAATGGCCTTTAAGAATAGCGCCGTGTCAGTACCCGCGCTTTCATAAAAATACCAAAGACTCTGGTCTTCTGCCGGAGTAATGTAAGCGCCACGAGCGTCAGTAAATACCCGGTTTTCCAAAATCTTAAAGATTTGCTCCTGATACTTAGCCGGGAATTTAGTTATTGCCACGGTCAGCAACTTAAGTAAAGAAATATTGGAAATATTTTCGTTAACATACTGAGCATTGTCTAACAAGGCAGTCACTCTGCTGCGCAAAATTTCAAATTGACTCGAGGCAGCCGGCGAAGCGGCTAAAGCCGCGGCTAACATTACTGTGGTATTTTTGTCTTGATAGTAAACCGTATTGTTATTAAATTCGTTTAAAGCATAAGTGGCAGCCCGGCCTTCTGCCGCCTGGTCTATTTTATAACCAGCCTCCCTAAGTGCAGAAAGGTTAACTAAAACATTAAGGGTTAAGTAAAAGTCAGGCTTCATTTTCGGGTAGTACGCAAAGCCGCCTTCGGGAGTTTGATTAGACATTATGCGCGCCAGGCCAATTTTAACCACGTCGTCTGCCGAGTACTTTTGCCCTTCAAATTCCACGTCTTTTAGTTTAAAATCTTCGCCCAGATTAGGAATTTTTTGTAAGCGTTTTAATAAAGCTACAGTGCTAATTTTACTAAGCATTTGTTCAGTGCAGCCGTAAGGATACTGGACTAAATAATTTAGCGCATCCGGCAAACTTCCCATTAAAGTAGCTGAGGCTTTTATACTTACCCCGCCGCGGTCTTTGAGCACATTATTTGGCAGCCAAACAAATTCCGAAGCTTGTTTATCAGTTGTGTAATTGGACATTGCCACAGTTTCGTACATTTCGTTGCGCATAATAGGGAAAGACTGTTCTACTGTGTCCTCAACATTATTATTTTTAGCAGAAATAGTAAATTTATGTTCGCCATTAGTTATTCCGACCGGCGCTTTAACTTTAAAATACACGTTACCACTTTTACTTGAGTCAATTTTTACAGAAGTTTTTTTGGCGCTTAATACTTCTAAAGACCCGCTCTCAAAGTTTATGTCTAATTTTTGACTAGCCGAAGTTTGGTTAAACACCTGGGCTCCCACAACAAATTCGTCCCCGGGTAAAATAAAGCGAGGTTTAAGTGGCACTACCATTAACTGTTTCTTGCTTAAAAATTCCGCATAGCCCACGCCCAATTTTGTATCCTGAGTAAGTCCCAAGCTTTCAATTTGCCAGGTGGTTAAATTATCAGGCAAAGTAAACTTTACTTGCGCGCGGCCGTCAGCGCCGGTTTTTACATTGGCCTGCCAATAGGCAGTATCCTTAAACACTCCGCGTTTTTTCTTTGCTAAATCTGAAGGCTCTCCCCCGCCGCCGCCTTTAGTACCGGTCGGGATTTCTGCTTCGGTTAAAATATTTTTAATGTTTGATGACGTAGTAACTGCCAATGGCATACCGCTATAAAAGAAAGTTACCGGATCTTTTTTTGGATTTCCTACTAAAGCCAAAACACTTAAATCCGCTACTGCAACCGAAACTTCCGCGGGCACACCTTTGCCGCTAGAGTCTTTAGTGGTTACGTCCAAAGTAACTTCTTCCCCAGGCAAATAATTATTTTTATTTGGCTTAGCTTCCACAGACAAAGTTTTTTCTTTTGTATTTACGAAAAACTGGCTTTGTCCAAATTTTACCTGTGGGTCGGGGGAAAGCAGTAAAACTGTAACATAAAAATTCGGAATATATTCCTCTTTTACACTAAAAGTGTAATTGTAAAAATTTTGGTCTATATCTACAATTTTATATTCCAAAATCCTGCCGCGTTCAATTGCAATTAAGGCTTTACTTTTTGCATAAGGAGATTTTATAAGTACATTAGCGGTTTGACCAACCTCTACTTTTTGGTTTTCCACCGCTAAATCTAAAGACTCATTATTAAGCGGTCTAACATCAACCGTGCCCGAGCCGTAAACATAAATGCTCTGGCTGGAAGAAAGTTCGTTGCCGCGACTGTCTTTGGCTAACAAATTTATTTCGTACTCCCCTTCTTTGTCCAATTTAAAATCTTTAGAGTAATTTCCGTCTCCATTGGTACCGGCATTAAATTTTTCTACTTCGGTCAATTTCTTTTCGGAATGATAATAGTAGTTACCGTCAACTTCCTGTCTTTTAAAGTAATTCCACTCAACGCGGTTAACCTTAACTATTATGTCATTTACAGCTTTTGCTTTACCATTTATGTCTACAGATTTAATAAGCAATTTATTTTGCTCATTTTTAGCCAAATAATTTTTTTCCGTATTCACTCCCAAATAAAACTCGCCTCTATGAACTATAAAAGACTTTTCAGAAGACACAGACTGACCCATGCTATTTTTTACTGTCGCTCTTAAAACCAAAACTTTACTTTGCTTCCTAGAGTCTTCTTTAAAAAACTTATTAAAATCTAAAGCCAAAGACACCTCGGCTTTACCTTGGCTACTAAGCGTAGTTTTGTCTCTTAGTATATAGTTGTCGCCATAATATGGGTAAGGGTTGTAGTACCAACCGGAGCCAAAATTAAAATATTGGTCAGTATAACGGTCAAAATAATAGTCCTGGGAAACAAGCGCGTACTCTACATTACCGCCTTCAACCGGCACACCAAAATAATAATTAGCGTCAATATTTAACTTGGCAGTTTCACCAGCAATATATTCTTCTTTGTCCGAAGAGGCTTCAACCTTAAAAGCCGAAGGCGCATAGTCTTCCACCTCAAAAGAATAATAACCCTCTAAACTCTCCACCCTATAACTGCCCAAAGGAGCCTCTTTCGGCAAAACCAATTTGGTATTAAAGGTGCCGGCGTCGCTTAAGGGCACATCTTCGCTTAAAATAGATTCATTCTTACTATTATAAACTTCAATATGAGCCGGATTGTCTTTAAATATTTCGTAGTTAGCGTCGTAGCCAATTCTATAAAGTCCTTTAATACTTACTTCCTGACCCGGCCTATAAATTGGGCGGTCGCTGTAAATATAAGTTTTGTTTCCGCCTCTTAAAGAATACGCCCATTGAAATCTATCTTGCTCAGAAAATACTAATGTTTGGTCATTTAAATAAGTTACCACAGCCGCACCTTCGCCAGAATAAGCCTTGGTTCTAGCTATACCGTCACTACCGGTAACAGAAGACCCTACACTTACAAACTTTTTGTCGTCCCGCTCATAAACTTTTACGTCCGCCCCAGGCAAAGGCTTTAAACTTCCAATTTCACTTACCCAATAGAGGTTGCCTTGGGCTTTGGAAATAACACTTCTTTCTACAGAGCGTTCCGCTTCCGCACCTTCCTGCACTTCTACCTTTTTTTCCTGCGCTGCTAGCTTAGTAATATTAAGCAAACTTCGAACATATGTTTGCTTGCCCGGTTCGTACTGGTTTGTTTGGTTATTATAAATTTGCTCGCGTAAATTCGGATGCGAAAGACTTAAAATATAAAAACCCATATTGCCGCTACCGACAACGTCTTTTAAATTAACTTGAAAATAATTTAAGTCCCAATATTTGTCCGGTAAATCAATTCTTTGCTGCCAGGTTTGTACGCAGTTTAAACTTTGGCCCGGGGTTTGCGCCGAAGGTTTGGTGCTGTAGTTTAAATAGCCTAATAATGTTTCAGGAGCAATTTTACAAACATGCGCGTCTACATACTCTAAATTTTCCGCAGCAAAAGTTAACTTGGTGTGGTCAGGTGAGGCTACGTTGTAGCCTTTTTGCATAGCGGTTAAATTACGGTTTATGTTAGCAATTTTTCCGCTGCGGAAACTTAGGTTATAGGAAATATTTTGTCCGAAATGGTCGATTAAATTTAGTTCGACTTTATAATTACTTTCCGGCCTAAGACCATATTGAATTCTGCTGTCAAACTGTCCGGCCGAGCATTTACTGCCTAAGTCTAAAGGCTGTACTTTGTATGCTTCTTGCCAATTCCATTTGCCAACACTAAGATTTGACTTAAACATTTTTGAAAAGCTATCTGCTTGAGCATCAACTAACGGCGAGTTGCTGCAAATTTCCATAAATGTTAAGCCTGCCACCTGCTCTTGGTCTTTCGGATAGCTGCTAAATATTTTTAAAGTAGGATAGACTGTAAAATCTCTTTTTACACTCTCAGAGTTTATTTGAAGGCCTTTTAAATTTACAACTTTTTCAAAACTAATAGGCACATTCTGCCCCGGCTTTAAGTCGTTTTCGTTGAAAGTTATAAACAGTTGTTTTTTGTTAGGCTCTTTCTCGCAGGAGTCAGTTAAATATACCTGGTTGCCGTTTTCGTCTAATTTACAAATCTCGCCATACTCAATATTTTTTATACTCGCGCCTTTAGTATTTATTTTGCTTGCGTCTTTGTCTATTTCTTCATAAAATTCCGCGACTAATTTACCCTTAGGGTCAAATAACTGAGGTTCGACTAAATTAGAGCGGTCAGATTTGGCTGTAAGGTTGGCCAAAACTTCCGGCACCTGAATTTGTAGTGACCGGGTTTCACCTAAACTTATATCACCCTCAAGCGGCTGGGCACCTTTTATTGTAAGGTTGTAATTTTTATTATTGTCCCAAAATTTTTCCCGTCCATTTTTGTCTTTGGTTTGAAAGACATTTAAAATTGTTTTGTCCAAATAGTCAGAAGACTTGCCGTCTTTGCCCAAAATTACCGCACGAGTCCCGTACTCTACTACCACATTAATTTTTTTATCACCCTCTTTTACCTCTATTTGTTTTTTGGTTTTTTCCAAATCTACCGGCTGATTAAAACGTAAAACAATTGGCTGATGATACAAAACCATGCCTGTGCTAAGGCCGTTTTCCATATAACGTAACGGATGAGTTATAAACTCAGACTTCTCTGGGGCCACATTAAGTCCGTCCATAGAAACAAAACCTTTTTCTACTTCCACTTTATAGTGACTTGAGCGCACCAGGTGAGTTTTAGGAATAAATTTTAAAGTTCGAGTCCCGGCCCATTTAAATATACCGTCTGTTGTTGGTGTAATTTTTACCGGCACTTTTGCTTTTTCTATTTCACTTAAGGTGGAAAGCGCTACCATGGGACGGTTAAAACTAATTACTATTTCCGAAAGCTCATCTGCCTCACTGCCATGCCCAGGAAAAATTGCCAAAACTTTTGGGTCTTCGTCAGCGGTAAAATCTTTTTGCACTTTGCCGGTCTGGCCGACAAATGTTATGCGGTAAGACTTACCTAAACCAAGCTCCACTTTTGGTTTAAATAAAAGCAGTTTTTTACTTTCGTCTGTTTGCCACTCTCCTTCTATAGCAGGCTCAAAAACCACCTGGTTTTTTATTTTAACAATATCGGTAGTTTCTCCTGGCGGCAAATTTACAACAATACCCGCGCTTTTTGACACTTTGTCTGAAACCAAACCTTTTGGCACTTCTGTCCATTTTGGGTGAGTGGATTTGTTTACCAAATAATTTTCATACAACCAAAGTCCGCCTAGCACAACTAAAATTACTACTAACAACATTCCCCAAAATTTGGGTTTTTTATAAATTTGTATTTTTGTTGTTTCTGCCCCGACGGCGCTTGGCGCTTCTTGAAAGCTCTCTTGATTGTCCATAAAAATATTTTAAATTGTTTCTTTAAACCAATTTTAACACAAAAATAAAAACCGCGCTTTGCGTGGTTTTTATATATTACATCCTAAATCTTATATCTTATATTCTTTTATTCCCCTGCAACTCGAAACACTTCCTCTACATCTGTAATCCCCTCAAGCGCTTTAAGCAGTCCGTCTTGCGCCATGGTTAACATGCCTTGCTCTACTGCTGTTTTTTTAAATTCAGACATTGCCGCTTCTTTTGAAATTAAAGCCTGTACAGCCTCGGTTACTTCTAATACTTCATAAATACCTATACGGCCTTTGTAACCTAAGTTGTTGCATTTGTCGCAACCCGGGGAATGGTAGAATTGTAAACTTTCGGGCTGCTTATAACCTTTCGGCATTTGGCTAAAAATTAATTTAATTCTTTCCATTAACTGCGGACTTAGCGCGGCCTTAGTTTTGCAATTCTGGCAAATTCTGCGCACCAAGCGCTGAGCCATTGCGCAAGAAAGCGCAGGTGCTATTATAAACGGTTTAACACCCATATTTATTAAACGCGGAATTGCGCCGGCCGCGTCATTGGTATGTAAGGTAGACAATACCAAGTGCCCGGTTAGCGCCGCTTGCATAGCCACTTCGGCGGTTTCTTGGTCGCGTATTTCTCCTACCATAACAATGTCTGGGTCTTGCCTAAGTATTGCCCTAAGCCCTTTGGCAAAACTAAAATCTACACTATGGTCTATAGGAGTTTGTACTATCCCCTCTAATTTATATTCCACCGGGTCTTCAAGAGTAATAATTTTTACGCCCGGTTCATTAAGTTCGTTTATAAACGCGTAAAGGCTTGTGGTCTTACCGCTGCCGGTAGGTCCTGTGGTAATTATCATACCATTTGGCCTTTGTAATATTTTCTCAACAATATCGCGCTGTTCTTTTCTAAAACCTAGGCTATCTAATTTAAGCTCGGAATCGTTATTACCGAGTAGTCTCATAACAATTTCTTCGCCATAAGCCGAAGGGAGAATGGAAACACGCACGTCTATGGGCTTACCTAAGTAAGTAAAAGTTATGCGCCCGTCTTGAGCTTGGCTCTCCACATTTAATTTTAACTTTGCCAATATTTTAATTCGAGTTATAACCTGTTTTTGTAAATTTTTATTTACATGCAGCATGTCTTGCAAAACCCCGTCTATGCGGAAGCGTAGTTTAACAAAATGCTCTTCCGGTTCAAGGTGAATATCCGAAGCTCTAAGCGAAACCGCGCCGCCAAAAAATATTTCCAAAAATTGACTGGCTGTGGTTTGGCTTTGTAAATTTTCGTCAGCCAGAGTTTTTAATTTTGCCGCAAAGTCTAGTTCTTCTTTTACGTTTACAGCTTCTTCGTGAGCCGGCTTTGGCCTTAAAACCTTGCTATAAAACCGCAAAGTTTTTTCCAGGCTTCTTTTTGAAATAACATACAAACTTACTTTACTAGTTTGCGACAGCTCTCGAATTTTTTCTAAGAGTAATGGGTGTTTTGGGTTTGTGGCGCCAATTCTTAAATCTTTTAACTCTTTATAAAACGGCACCGCTCCCATTTCTTTTGCCTCTTCTTCCAAAAAAATCCCCAAAACATTTAAGTCTACCGGGAATTGATGTAAGTCTATATAAGGCAAGCCAAAAGCCGCAGCCTGCGCTTGAGACTGCTGCTCTTCCATTCTTCTATTAACGTCGTCCATGCTGCGGACTAAGTCTGCTGGTGTTTGTGCTAAAAAGTTTTTACTCATTTTTGTTTGAGATATTGGGATATGAGATATTATTGATATTGGGAAAACCGCCAAGCAATATCTATAATATCATTCTTAACCTGCAAAAATTTTTGTTTCTTATTCGTCACTAGTTACCCATAACCCGTTACTCATTTAGTATAACATTACTGCTTAACAAAAAAAAGAGCTTTTAAAGCTCTTTTATAACTTCTAAAAATTTTGTTTCTGCTTCAGCCAAAGTAATTTGCGGCAAATTAAAAACCAGCAACGTGTAACTATGCGGACTTAAAGCAACTGTTTTTACCGGCTGCCCAAACTGGGCAATAATTTTTTCTGTATTTAGACTCACATGAAAAGCTGCGAAAACTTCTACTGCCTGGTTTTTATTCTGTGATATTACCGCAACAACTCGCTTACCTGAAATATTAGAAAGTAAATCTAAAATTGCTTGGGGGATAAAAGAGCTGTCCGACCCTGCCTTTTCAAAATCCTGCTCATTTAATACCGAGTATATAGCACCAAACGCTTCTTCGGTTTTAAGCTTAGCTAAAATTCTACCCCATAGCCTTAAAAGGCTAAGAGGCTTAGTTTTGTAAAGCGCCTGAACAATTTCTTGCTGCCTACCGCCGGCTTCTATTAATTGCGAAGCAGTTAAAAAACTTTTTGGCGTAGTTTTTATATGCTGGAATGAATCGGTTTTAGAAATTATGCCTGTTAACAAACATGTAGCTATATCTTCATCTATTAAATGCTCTTCAAATTTTTCAAAAAGGGAGCAAAGTATTTCCCCAGTGGAAGTCGCGACTAAGTCAACTAAGTTTATTGCGCCAAAAAATTCATTGTCTGCTTTGTGGTCTATATTAACTTTAGGCGTTTCATAAAATACGTCCGCATTCTGCTCAAACAGCTTGCCCAAATGCCCAAGCGAAGGCGAATCTAAGACAAAAATTAAATCGTAGGGCGCTTTTTCTTTTGCAAAGCTTACGTCTTCAGCTGTAAAAACCTGGCCTTCCTTAGCCTTTAAAAAAATACTGGCTTTGGTTTCCGTAGTTTCGTAAGACAATTCTTCTAAGTGCTTTACAGAGGTGTCTACAACCACCACCAAGCTTTTACCCGAAGGCAAGGAATTAACTAACAAGCCTGCACCGGGTAAGAATTTTAGTTGTTCGGGCAAGCTGCCGGAACTTGCAAGGCTTACGTCTTTTTTTTGTTTTTCCAAAAATAACTTTAAAGCAAGCCCCGAAGAAAGAGCGTCAGCGTTTAAATTCTGCGGCAAAGCAATAAGCAAGCGGTTTGCCTTTTTTATCTGCTCAAAAATTTGATTATTTATGTCTAATTCCATATGACTTTTAATTTGGATGATTTACAAGTATATAACATTTTACTAAACCGGTCAATATAAGGTAAAATAAGGTTAATCGATACATAGAATATTCTCTTAAATCATACAGTGATACATTGGCGTTATAGTCAGCAACAGCTCAGCGGCCTCATATGAATACAACCCTAAACCAAATTCCCACTTTAGCAAAAAAAATCGCTACTAATATTAAAGGCGGAGAAATATTTGCGCTTGTTGGCACTTTAGGTAGCGGCAAAACCACCTTTACCAAAGCTTTAGGCAAAGCGCTTAAAATTAAACACCATATTACCAGCCCAACTTTTGTCTTAATGAACCGCTACGCCTTTAAAAAGGCGGAAAAAAAACTACATTTATACCATTTGGATATTTACCGTTTAAAAAACTTTAAAGATGTAACAGCTTTAGGCATTAAAGAAATATGGGGACAAAAAGATGCTGTTACAATAATAGAATGGGCGGATAAAATTAAAAAGCACTTGCCTAAAAAAACTAAATTTATTTTCTTTCAATAAATGAAGAAAAATAGTATTAAAATTTTAATCGCGCTTTTGCTTTTAACTTTAGCGCCAAAAGCCTATGCCGCTGACCAACAAGCCAGAGGCTTTTTAAGCACCCAAGATTTTGTTGTAAACTTTCAAGATCAAACCTTTAAACTACCCAAAGACGAATTAAATAAAATGAGTGGTATGTACCTAGTGCCGGTAAGTAGTAATATAATTTACCACGAACAAACAAAAGAGGAGTTAAAGGCGGGTTTCCTGAGTGGAAAAATCCAAAACCCCAAAATTAACAGCACCGTCTTTCATTTTGATCCTGAGGCAATTTATAAATTTGTTTCCCAAACAACTAACGCGGTGGCCAAAACTCCTGTTGAGCCTAAACTTAATATAAAAAATAATTTTGCTACGGAATTCTCGCCTCCTTCAGATGGAATTTTTGTAGACCCTTCAGAAAATACACTAAAACTTTTAAATAGCCTGGAAGCAAGGCAGGCTTCTATGGAACTGGTCTATTCTTCTTCCAGCCCAAAAAGCCTACTTTCGGACACTAACTCTTTAGGCATAAACGAATTAATTGCCACGGGTGTTTCGAATTTTAAAGGCAGCCCTAACAACCGCCGCCACAACATAAAAATTGGCGTAGAAAAGTTTAAAGGCTTAATAATTCAAAAAGGCGAAGAATTTAGTTTTAACAAATACTTAGGACCTGTAGAAGCAGAACAAGGTTTTTTACCGGAACTAGTTATAAAAAAAAGCGGCACCGTGCCGGAACTAGGCGGCGGCCTTTGCCAAGTTTCTTCCACTACTTTTAGAGCTGCTATGGAAGCCGGACTACCTATAACACAGCGAAGAAACCACGCCTATGCCGTACAATACTATTCCCCCCAAGGCACAGACGCGACCATTTACCCCGGAATAATAGATTTAAAATTTAAAAACGATACTCCAGGAGCAATATTAGTCTGGCCTCATTTTGAAGCGGGTGATACTTTAATTTTTGACTTCTACGGCACCAAAGACAGCCGTTTGGTAACTTTGGAAAAACCAAGAACTTACGACAGAAAGCCAGATGGTAGTATGAAGTCAGAATGGACTAGAATTGTGGAAAAAGACGGCGTGACCTCTTCCTCTACTTTTAAATCTATTTACCAGTCCCCGGCACTGTTCCATAAAGAAGAAGCATTCGTTACCGCTCCCCAGGCCGGCACGCCCACACCAACCCCTACTCCAGGAATAATCATTCCAAAAACAAATTAGATTATGATTACATCTTCCAATGAACAAATAGAAATAAGCGATATTCCGGAAATTTCTCAGCCGGAAGATGTTGTTATTGACATTAATTTACGCCCGCAAAGTTTTGACGAATATATTGGCCAGCAGGAAGTTAAAGACAATTTGGGAATTTTACTTACCGCTGCCAAGCAACGCGGAGAAAAAGTTGAGCATTTACTTTTTTACGGGCCCCCGGGTTTAGGCAAAACTACACTTGCCAACATTGTGGCTAAAGAAATGGGCAGCAATATTAAAACCACATCCGGCCCGGCCATAGAACGCGCCGGGGACTTGGCTTCTATTTTAACCAACCTTTCCGAAGGCGATGTTTTATTTATAGACGAAATTCACAGGCTCAACAAAGTTGTGGAAGAAGTTTTGTATCCTGCTATGGAAGACTACGTCTTAGATATTGTTTTAGGTAAAGGTCCGGGCGCGCGCAGCATACGAATGGACTTACCCAAATTTACTTTAATTGGCGCCACAACCAGAATTGGCCTGCTCTCCAGTCCGCTTCGTGACCGCTTTGGCGCAATTTTCCGTTTAGAATATTATTCAGAAGAAGATTTAATAAAAATAATTGGCAGAAGCGCTAAAATTTTAAACTCGGAACTAGAAGCAGAAGCCTTAGCTGAGCTGGCAAAGCGCTGCCGCTTTACTCCCCGTATTGCCAACCGTCTCTTAAAACGGGTAAGAGATTTTGCCCAAGTAAACGGTCATGTTAAAATAAGCAAAGCAGTTGCCATGCAGGCATTAGAGCTTTTAAGGGTAGATGCTTTAGGTTTAGACAAAAACGATATACGAATATTAGAAGCGCTAATAACTAAATTTAAAGGCCAGCCCGTAGGGCTTTCTACCCTTTCCGCTTCAACCGGCGAAGAAGAAGATACTGTTACTGACTTACACGAACCGTTCTTATTAAGACTTGGGCTTATAACCAAAACCCCGCGCGGCCGAATGGCAACAGAAGCCGCCTATAAACATTTGGGGATAGACCTTCCGCCCGGCCAGCAAAAGATTCTCTAAATATTCTTGTCATTCATTTAAATCTTTTAATTTTTGTCATTTCCCCCAATGGACTTTACCACCGTCTCTAACCTAATAATTCAAGCCTTCTACTATATACTAGTAGCCTTGGTTTTATTTTGCAGTATTTTTGGAGTTTACGCGCTTGTTCGCTATGGCCGCTCCAGAACTTTCGCGTTAGTTCTAAGCCTGTCTTATATTTTCTTTTTCCTAACTGCCCTGTCTCAGTCCTACTCCGCTTTGCAATCCTTACTGTCCTAACTGATAACTAACAACTATCAACTGATAACTTTCCTATGCCAAAACTCTTCCCCTCACAACTTGATACTGAAAAAATTTATTTAGTTATACGCGAACACTGGTTTCGCCTGCTCCTAAAACTTATTGTGTGGGCATTTTTAGCCGCAGCTCTAGCCGCTTTCCAATACTTTGGTCCGCAAATCATACCCGGGCTCTTTGAAGGCCGCGCAGGCGCGATTACCCACCTGTTTGAACAAGTTTATTTCTTAATTATTTTACTGGGACTGTTTTTAATATTAGTTTTTTATTATTTAAACACCCACATAATAACCAACATTCGGGTTGTAGACATAGACCAAATTGGCCTGTTCTCCCATGTTGTTTCCGAGCTGCATATAGACAAAATAGAAGACGTAACTTCCGAAACCGAAGGAATTTTTGGCACTATTTTTAACTACGGCCAAGTATTTGTTCAAACCGCCGCAACTGTTGAACGTTTTGAATTCGACAACGTGCCAAATCCAGCTGGCATAGAAAAACTAATTCTAGATTTATACGAACAAAATTCTAACTTTGCCAAAGAGGTTAAAGAGGGAGACCACAATTAACGACTAGCGATTAACAATTGACTCCAAAAAAGTTGTTAATCGTTAATTGTTAATAGTTTATAGTTTATGCCCAAAATCGTTGTTGTATCTGGGGGCTTTGACCCCATTCATATTGGCCACATAGAAATGATGCACGAAGCCAAGGCGCTTGGCGACAGGCTTATTGTTTTAGTTAACAATGACAACTGGCTAATCGCAAAAAAAGGTTTTGCTTTTATGCCGGAAGCGGAGCGGTTGGCAATAGTAAAAGCTATTAAGCACGTAGATGACGCAGTATTAACTAGCCACCCCAAAAACCCAACCGACATGTCGGTTTGTAAAGAACTTGAAGCATTAAAGCCCGACATATTCGCCAACGGCGGTGACCGAAAACCCGACGGCGACCCGGTACCTGAGGTTGAATTATGTAACCGCCTGGGAATAAAACTTGTCTACAACATTGGCAAAAGCGGAAAAATTCAAAGCTCAAGCGACCTAGTAAAAAAAGCAACTCAAAACAAGGCCTAACTGGCCTTGTTTTAAAATTTATCTAAATAAATTTGTAAAACTTTGCTTAGAAAAATTCCCGAGTAGTGACAGAGCCACTTTATAGCCTCTCGGGATAGGCCTATAGTCATTTGATGGCATAAAACACCATCGTCGCGATCGCGCAGCCAATAACGACGGCTGCATAGACCCCCACAAAGGTGACCATGGCTAAAAGCCACTTCAACCAACCCCACCAGGTTGAGCACTGCAGCAAAACTTTTTCTGCTGCATTTATTCCGACCTTAGAGCCAACAATAATGGCTCCTAAAAATATGAGTAAAAGCATCATAAGTCCTCCGTCAAAAATCTCTATTCCAAAAAATTATGGAAAGGCTACCGTTGTATTTGACCATCACGATAACAAAGTATATTATCAAACTTTTAACATATTGTCAATGTTAAATCAACAAATTTGTATTATTTATCATAAATAAAAGAAAAAATTCTGTTGGTTTTATTTCAACAATTTAATATTTGTTGTTGACATTCAATCAACAAATTGATATTGTTCTTTTATGCTAGAAAGTAACTTAAAAAACCTAGGACTTACGGACAAAGAAAGCGCTGTATATTTGGAGGTTCTTAAACGTGGGCGAGTTTCGCCTACAGAGATTGCGCAAACGTCCAAAATTAACCGAACCACGGTTTACAGCGTGGCTAAGGAATTAATAAAAAAAGGTTTTTTATTGGAAGATTTGGCAGGAGCAGCAAGTTCTTTGGTTGCGGTACCGCCACAGGAATTAAAATTTTTGGTTCAAAAGGAAGAGCAGATTTTGGAAAATAAAAAAAAGCTCATAAGCCAAATGGTTAAAGAGCTGGAAAATTTTACCAAGGACTCCAAATACGCCATTCCTAAAATAACATTTATACAGGAACAAGACTTAATGGATTATTTATACAAAAGAAGCGACGAATGGCATAAAAGCATAATGTCGCACGACGGCATACTTTGGGGATTTCAAGACCACACTTTTGCCGAACACTATGAAAAATGGATAGAGTGGGAGTGGAAAATTGGGGGACCAAAAAATTTAAGACTTAGACTTTTTTCCAACGAGTCCGAAATCGAAGAAAAAAATAAAGGCAAAGGCAAAGACTTTGAACGGCGCGTAATAAAATACTGGAAAAAGCCAAATAAATTTACTGCTTCTATTTGGGTGCATGGTGACTACTTAGTATTTGTGCAAACTCAGGAGAGGCCCCACTATCTGGTAGAAATTTACGATGTGCTTTTGGCAGAAAATATGCGGCAATTCTTTACTGGCGTGTGGGATGAAATAAAATAACCTTTCAATCACAACCAAAGAGAAGTCTTAAAGTCATTTGGAAGACTCAAATAGAAAAAACACCTTAGGGCAAGGTGTTTTTTATTATTGCTAACGAGGCAAGGGCGGCAGTTTCGGCCCGCAGAAGAATGGGACCTAAAGTTATTGGCACGCAGTTTGGGAGGGATTTAAATTTTTCAATTTCTTGTGGCGTTAAACCGCCTTCCGGGCCAATTACTAATGCAACAGATTTTAGGTTTTGGGTGTTAAATTTTAGTTTTTCCCCATCTATATCGCAAAGAAATAATTGACCGTATTCTTTTGAAGATTTTATTACATCATCGACGCTCCTTAAATACTCCAATCCTGGTGGATGAATACGGTCGCTTTGTTTTGCCGCTTCCCAAAGTATTTTATTCCAGCGCTCATATTTCTTTTTAAAAATTTCTTCGGTTAATTTTGTGGCGGTATTCTGGGAATTAAACAAAACTATTTTGTGCGCACCAAGCTCAGTAGATTTTTGAAAAATAAAGTCTAAAGCTTTTTCATTAACATAACTTTGAAACAAAGTAATTTTTACTTTTGGCTCCGGCGGTGTTTCTATTTCGTTAATAACTTTTAATTTTAAAGAATATCTATCAATATCTACAATATCCACCAAATATCTTTTCTCATCCTTCCCCTGCAAATTAAACCTCTCCCCTTTTTTCATTCTGCGAGCAAGTAAAATATGCCTAGCCTCTTCGCCTGCTAATTCTATTACGCTGCCTTGCTTTAATGTTTGGTTTGTAAGAAAATATGACATTGAAATAATAGCGGGAGCCTTCTACTAAATACTAAAATTTGTGAAAGTACTAAAGCGCCACTACATCAACGGGCAATATTAAACAGATTTAGTATTTAGTTCCTTTCGTATTTCGTAGAGACTTTTAATATTCTACGGAAATTGCAAACACCGCGGTCGCGCCCAAGAATTGGTTTAAAGCGTAAATTATGCGTCCTGACAAGACTTTTATTTGGTAAGCGACCTCTTTGCTTAAGCACGCCACAAGTAGCACGCCCTTCTGAAAATCCATAGCCCGGCTTTCTTGCGCCGCCTCGCTAACAAAAGCTTTTGCAATTTCTTGCCAAGCCTTAATTAACTTATGTTTTTGTACCGCGGCTTCAAGTTTGTAGTTTTTTGTTGTTTTTTTTAATACACGATCAATTTTAGTGAACTTATGGTAAGAGGGCATGTTTTTATTTTTTTACCACCTAAACTTTGCCTTTGTTACTTAGCAAAATAGTTTTCTTGATTAGAGTAATTCGTTAAATCAAGACTAATTGAATACCGCAAAGTTTGGCGGGTGAATTATTTTTTACTGAGCTTCCTCGGTCTCCACCGCCGGACTTAGCGTAACATGCTGGGCCGGCATTTCAAGCGGGTGGGTAGTAGTTATAAAAGTTTGAAATTTATTTTGCAAAAATTTTAGCAAAAATGTTCGGCGGGTGTCATCTAATTCTGAAAGCACATCGTCTAAAAGTAAAATTGGTTTTTCTTCGCCCTGGCTTAAATACTCAAGCTCTAAAACTTTCATGGCCAGAACCTGGCTTCTAAGCTCGCCCCTAGAAGAGAATGGCGACAAATAAAGCCCTTCACTTTGCAAATAAAAATCGTCCCTATGCGGTCCTACCAAACACGTGGCTGCCAAACGCTCTTTTGGCAAAACCTTTTCCAGTTTTAATTTAAAAGCAGCGGAAATTTCTTCTAAAGTCTCGCCTAGCAAAGATTGGTACACAACTTCAACCGGCCTATGAAACCCGGAAATTGCCGAATAGACTTCTGCTATCCTGTTGTTTAAATAATCACAAAAAGTTTTTCTTTCCATTATTATTCTGCTTCCCAAAACTACCATCTGTTCGTTCCAGGACAAAAGCTCCTGTTCGCTACCACCCACACCTGAGCGTAAATTCTGCAGAATTTTATTTTTATAGAACATGGCTTTTTTGTACTCCCCTAAGTCTTCCAAATACTGCGGGTTCTTTTGAGACAAAACCATATTTAAATATTTCCTTCTCCCTTCCGGCTGCTTGGTAAACATATCAACATCTGTTGGTTCAAAAATAACCACCCTTACAAAACCTTGGGCCTCTACTTTTCTTTTCTTAACACCATCCACCAAAAAATTCGCGTAAATTTTGTCCCGCTTCTCTAAAAAAACTTTTATAGTGTGGCTCTCTCCACCCTTTTCCACCCCAAACTCTACTTCCGCGGCCTGGGTTTCTTTTAAAAAAATAAATTCGTTATCGTCCCTAAAAGACTTAAACAAAGAAGCAAAGTAAACAGACTCAAGCAAGTTAGTTTTCCCAACTGCGTTTGGCCCAGACAAAACCACAGTGCTACTGTTTATTTCTAAATCCAAATCCGGATAGTTTCGAAAGTTTTTTAGTTTTATGCGTGTTATTTTCATATATAGGTACTGAATTACAGATTAATAATATTACAGACCAGCCCCGACGTAAAAAGTGCCGGGCTCCGATTATTGCGTCGGGTAAAATCTGCATTATTTGTAATTCCGTACATTAATTTTTAATAGGCATTACCAAATAAACATAAGTCCCGTCCCCTTCCGGCAAAATAAGCGCTGGGGAGTTGTCGTCAATAATTTTCATATTTATCTTCTCTGAATCTATTACATTTAAACAGTCCAAAATATAATGAAAGTTAAGCAGCAATTGCCCGGCGTCTCCTTGTATTTCCGCCGGCACCTCCACCTGACTCTTACCCAGGTCAGCTGATTCCGACGAAAGCTGTATTTTGCCATCCTTGTAACCAAAAACCACACTACTACCCGCCTGACTAAAAATTCCACCGGCTTTTAAGGCACTTACCAAAAGTTTTTTCTCTGTTTGTAAATTTACCTTAAATTCTGTTGGGATAATTTGCTGATAATCAGGATACTGCCCGTCTACCAAGCGACTTATTACCTGCGCTTGCCCCACCGAGAAATATATTTGGTTTTGGTTAATTACTATTTCCACACCTTCTTGTTGATTACCTATTATCCTAGAAATTTCTGAAGCGGTTTTTTGTGGCAAAATAACATTATTCTCGTTTTCTACCGGCTTCTCTAAAACAATTTTCTTTTCGGCAAGCCTATACCTGTCCGTTGCCACAATTTTTAGCTCTTTTCCCACCGAAAGCATAATACCGGCAATCTCAGGTTGCGTTTGGTTTGTTGAGGCTGCAAAAATCACTTGGTCTAATGCTTTTTTTAAAACCTGCCCGGGCACTAAAACACTGTTATTTTTTTCTATTTGGGGTATGAGAGGAAAATCATCTGCTGGGAGAGTTTTTACAGAAGTATGGTAACTTTCAGTCTCCACCAACATTTCTCCTTGTTTTGTTTCCAAACTAAGATTTGTGTTGGGCAAGTTATTAATCAGCTCGTTAAAAGTTTTCGCATACACAGTAACTTCACCATCTTCTTCTACTTTGCATCTAATTTGGGTTGTTATTGCTATTTCTAAATTGGTGGAAGAAATTTTAAGTAAACCGTTTTCTGTTTTAAGCAAAAAATTATTTAGTATGGGTAAGGTATTGTTTGGAGAGATTATTCTTCCTACTGTTAGGAGTCCGTTTTTCAAATTTTCTTGTGTGCAGATTATCTTCATATATTTATATATAAATTATAAACAAATAATATTAGTAATAAAGGCTGTGGTTAAGGGGATAAGTTAAATTCTCTAATAACGACGGCCACAAAATAGAAAGTGAGACAAATAAAACTGTGGAAAAATTTTGGGAGTGGTATGGATAACTGTTATTTTTTTATTTATTTTTTTGTTTTGTGTTAAAGAAGTAAAAATTGTCCCCACTTTTTCCTTTTACATAAACACCTTATCCATAACTAAATTTATTTCCTGTTTAAAATTCTCCTTTTCTTTTACTAGTTCAGAAATCTTTTCCACAGCGTGCATAACTGTTGTGTGGTCACGGCCCCCAAAAAAATCACCAATAGAGGGAAAAGAATTATCTAACTCTTTTCGTATTAAATACATGGCAATTTGCCTAGGTTTAACAAATTCCTTTTTTCTTGACTGCTTTATAAGGTCGTCCATGCTAATATTGTAAAATTCCGCAACGGCCTCAGCAATTTTTCTAGCGGAGGTAACTCGCTTTTTGCTGCCAATAATGCTGCCTAAAATGTTTTTTGCCTGGTCAAGTACCAACCCCCGGTTTTGCATTTGTTGATAAACCGCAAGTTTGTTTAGCGCTCCTTCCAATTCTCTTACGTTGCTCTGAATGTTTTCCGCAATGTAAAAAAGTATGGGCTCTTCTAAGCTTGTGCCTCGCTTTTCCATTTTTGTTCTCAGTATTGCCATGCGGGTTTCTAAATCTGGAACCGAAATGTCGGCAAGCATCCCCCATTCAAAACGGCTAACCAAACGTTGTTCAATAGAAGGTATGTCTTTAGGCGCCCGGTCTGAGGTAATAATAATTTGCTTGCCCTTGTCCCTCAGTTCGTTAAAAGTATGGAAAAATTCTTCCTGGGTTTGTTCTTTCCCGGCTATAAATTGAATATCGTCTATTAAAAGCGCGTCGAGATTGCGGTAAAATTTTTTAAATTCTTCAATTCTTTTTTCTTTTAATGCGTCTATGTAATCGTTAGTAAATTTTTCGCTGGAGGCGTAAAAAATTTTTGCTTTTGGGTTTTCTTTTAAAAGTTCGTGCCCCACGCCGTGCATTAAATGGGTTTTGCCCAAACCCACCCCACCATATATAAACAGTGGGTTGTACTGTCCACCAGGGCTTTTTGCGACCGCATGGCTTGCAGCGTGAGCAAGCTCGCTATTTTTTCCCACAACAAAAGTTTCAAACGTATATTTGGGGTTGAGCCCGTTTGAACTTTGGTTTTGTTCTGTATGGGTTTGTTGGTAGTTTTCTTGGGGTTTGTTGGTAGTTTTAGGGGTGTTGGTTGTGTTTTGGGTTTGGCCGGCCTGGCCAACCTGGTAGCGAATTTCTTTAATTTCTGGCGCTAAGGATTTAAGCGCTTTTAGCATTTCTTGGTGATATTTGTTGTGAATCCAGTTTTTGTGAAATAGGTCCGGCACATTCACAATAATATGCGAATCTCCTTTTTCTATAATGCTTGTATTTTTAAACCAGGTATTAAAATTGGCTTTACTAAGCGAAATTTCTAAATGTCCTAAAATTGCTTGCCAAAGTTGTTGATTTGTCATATTTATTTTAAATATAGAAACTGCTTCAAGTTGAAGTTTAGCAGTGAGTTATCAACATGTAAAATTGTCATTTTTGCTCATATATAAGGCAATAAAGAATTTATCTGTTAACAAGGTGTGGAAAAGATGTGTTTTGTTTAATTGGCTCTCCAATAAATCAGGCAAAGGTTGACTAAAATGCCATTTTTCTGTAAAATTAGGAAAGTAAAAATTAAAATATACGGAATTACAAATAATACAGATTTAACAGATCCGTAATATCATTAATCTGTAATTCAGTAACTTTATATGAAAAGAACCTATCAACCAAAAAAACTCAAACGCCTTAAAAGACATGGGTTTCGAGCAAAAATGAAAACCAATGCCGGCCGAAATGTAATAAAAAGCCGCCGAGGCAAGGGCCGCAAAAAATTAGCTTTGTAACAACTTTGTAAAAATATGTTAAAAAAAACTAACCGCCTAGCAAAAACATCCGCAGTTGTAGCGGCGTTAAAAGCAGGGCGGGGTTTTTTTTACCCTGAATTCAATTTGCGATTTTTGCCCAAAAGTAGCGGAGAAGTAAAGGTAACGGTTGTGGTTTCAACAAAGGTGGACAAAAGGGCGGTAAAACGTAATCGCTTAAAAAGAATTATTCGTGAATTTATTCGTACTAATTTAGTCTTCCTTGCTTTAGGAGATTATGTAATAATGCTTAAGCCCGTAGCTGCAAAAACCAATGAAGCAAAATTACTCACAAGCCTTAAGTTAGGCTTGGTAAAATGGAAGCTATTAAAGCAACATGAATAAAATTATAAAAATTATTTTAAATATCCCAGCCTTTGTGGCTGTTGGTATAATTAGTCTATACCAAAAAACGTTGTCGCCCGACCATGGTTTGCTTAAAGCTCGCTTCCCGTATGGTTATTGCCGTCACTACCCTTCCTGTAGCGAGTACAGTAAGCAAGCTATTACTAAATATGGGTTAATAAAGGGTGGGTGGATGGGAATTAATAGGGTTGTGCGATGTAATCCATTTAGCAAACCAAGCGTTGATACAATTAATAATAATTAATGACAAAAATTAAAAAAATGAACAAAAATGACAAAAATATAGCTGCGCCCGGATCTTAAATTTTTGTCATTTGCGTCGTTTTTGTCACTTTTGTCATTTCCTCCTATGTTTTCAACTATTTACAATACAATAATCTATCATCCACTTTTAAACTTGTTAGTGTTTTTTTATAATATTATTCCCGGCCACGACATGGGCGTGGTTATAATTGTGGTTACAATTTTTATTAGACTTTTGCTCGCACCTTCTTTTCATAAGTCGCTTAAGAGCCAAAAGGCTATGAATGATTTACAGCCTAAGCTTTCCGCGCTTAAGCAGCAGCATAAAGGCAACAAAGAAGCAGAGGCTAAAGCCATGATGGAGCTTTATAAAGAGCATAAAATTAATCCGTTTTCTTCTTGCTTGCCATTGCTGTTACAGCTTCCAATTTTAATTGGCCTTTATCAGGTTTTTAATACAGCTTTGGGGCATAAGGAAATTACCGGTTTGTATAGCTTTGTCCACATACCGCAAAATATTAGCCCTTACTTTTTACACTGGGTAGACTTGTCTAAGCCCTCATGGATTTTTGGCGTTATTGCTGGCGCGGCGCAATTTTGGCAGTCAAAAATGATGCTAGCAAAGTCTCAGCCGTCCGATGATCCAACCGCGAAAATGATGCAAATGCAAACTACTTACATTTTGCCGCTTGTGAGTGTATTTATTGCCCTAAAACTACCGGCCGGCTTACCCCTTTACTGGATAGTTACTACCCTCTTTGCAATTGGGCAGCAATACTATATAATCCGTAAACAGAATACAGAAGTAATAGTAGTAGGTAGTAAGTAGTATTTAGCCAAACAAACTGAGCAATTCCTGCTGGCTACCAACTACCAACTACCAACTACCAACTACAAAATGACCGATTACAACCACATAGAGCAAATAAAGGAAATGATTGAAGGCTTTTTAAAAGCTGCTGGTTTTGAGAGCGGGGTTTCTTACGAAGAAAGCGTGACCAAAGGCCTGGTTTTTAACATTGCAGCTTCGCGCGATTCTTATTTGTTAATTGGCCGGCAAGGCGCAGCTTTGCATTCTATGCAAACACTGCTTCAGGCTATGGCGTCTAAAAAATTTGCAGGCTCTAACCCTATATATTTTGCGCTCGATGTAGACGACTATAAAATGAAACGCGAATGGTTCTTAAAAGAAACCGCCAGAGCCGCAGTTGAACAACTTAAAAAAACTGGCCGAGCTCAAGGCCTTGAGCCCATGCCAAACTACGAACGTAGAATTGTTCACGCGTACCTACAAGAACATGCCCCGGAAGTATTTACCGAAAGCGTAGACGAAGAACCATATAGAAGAATAATTATTAGGCAAAAAAAATAAACCCCTCTGGCTAGAGGGGTTTTAAATTAAAGCCAAAATTATCCCAAACACAACCGCGAGGTCATTTTTAAAGTAAGGGTTGTCTATTTGGCCTTGGGCTAGGAAAGCAATTAAAAATAAGGCTACTGATAATTTAAATAAATCTTTTTTCTTAAAAAAACCGCGATATATTAACAGACCTATTAGTCCTATAAGACCTATTAGTCCTATTACTCCCGTTTCAACCCAAAGGTTTAAAAATATATTATGCGGGAAGTTGTGGTCGGGCAGAGTTTGGTCGGTTATTAAGTTTCGATATTCCAACGAATAACCGCCTAAGCCAAGGCCAAACACGGGCGACTGTTTTATGGCAGCAACTCCGCTTTGCCACAAAGTAATTCTAGAGGAAGCCGACTTTTCGCCTTTAAAAGGCGAGGTGAGGCGATGGCGAGTGCTGGGAATAAACAGGACAATAATGGCGAATATTATGCCGGCGTAAAAAAATGTTTGCTTTGTTTTTTTATCTGAGGCAATAAAAATATAAACTAAGGCAGCTAAGGCTAAGCCTAACCACCCTGCTCGAGAAAGCGATAGTATAAGTCCAACTACTCCCAAAAACCAAGCAACCGCTTTTAAATAATTAACAATTACTAATTGACCATTTAAACGTGCGGTTTTTAGCGAGGATAATAAATCCGGAATTAAAAAAGCTAGTAAAGGGGTTGCCCACAGGGCATAAAAATTTGAATGCACAAAAAAACTCACGGCGCGGCGGGGTTCAAAATCGTTTCCTTGGAACAAAAGCGGCAGACCAAGGCCGGAAAAATACTGTACTATAGCGTAGAGGCCGGCAAAACCTAGTAACATGTAACATGTAGCATGTAACATGTAACGAGATTTTGGAAATTGTTCGAATAAATATCGGCCAATAAAATAAAGACTTATTGGTTGTATAAAAAGTACTAAAAATTCTCCCAAGGTTTTTTGGTTTACTCCCCCTACAAACAGGCTTATGGTGCCTCCTAAGAAAAATAGTCCAATTAGGTAAAGAACCTTTTGATCAATTTTTTTTATAAACGAGACAAAATTTGCCAGCTTGTTATTTGCGAATATATAAACGGCAAAAATTACCCAAACCAAAAATACCCACAACATTAAAATATTTGAGGGTAAGCCAAAAATATTTATTTTTATTGCGTAGGCGGGGGCAATTAAAAGTGTAAGAGGAATTAAGTATTCCATATTAAGGCGTAGGAGTAGCGGTAGGAACTTGCAGGCCTCCATTAATATCAAAATTAACTTGTACGCTGGTATCAGCAGTCTTTCCAGTTACATCTACAGCTTTTACAGCAATGGTGTGGGGACCTTTTCCGTAGTCTTTGTTAATATCCAAACTATATGGTGAAGTAGTTAGACTTTGCAAAAAAACACCGTCAACTGAAACGTCTACTCTGGCAATAGGGTTTGGACCAGTTGCCGCTGCTTCAATGTGTAGTGGTAAACTCAGAGCTGTAAAGCCATCGTCCGGCTGGTTAATGCTAATTGCAGGCGGGTCACCGCTGGTTATGGGAGTTGAACTGGAGCTTAGTCCTGAGGGGTAGCCGTAACCATTTTTTATGGCCCAATTCACCACAGGGTCTTCCCAGTTGGAATTTTGTGGCCTTTCGCTATGAAGTACAACATAAGTTCGATATGAAATTTGATTTGGCGGAGTGAGCGGTGTGGCCGGGAGTCCGGTTAGGGTGTCTATTGAAACAGCTTGGTGTACATTATCGTACTCGGTCGGAACGGAATAGTCGGCAAAAACTTCTTTTTTTGTTGTTGGTGTTAGTTGAGTAGGTAGCTTGCCTGAAATAGTATCTACATCTACTTCTCTTATTCCATTTGGCCTTGTAAATTCTTCTGCTGGAGTACCTTTAAGTGCGTTTAGCATAAATTCATGCCAAATTGGCGCCGCTACAATAACGCCGTCCGCATTCTTTTTTAAATAATCGCCGTTATTATTTCCGACCCATACGCCGGCAGCTAACGAAGGTGTAAAACCCAAAGTCCAGCCATCGTGCCATTTGTTTGTCGTACCTGTTTTAGCCGCTACTTTGCGGTCGGGCAAAATAAGCGGCGAGTTTGGTCCAAATACAAAGGCGCGTGCATTGTTGTCTGTCATTATGCTAATAAGTTCGTAAACTGCCTGAGGGTCTAAAATTTCCTGGGGATGCGTTTGAAATTCTTCTTCTGTCTGGCCGGTTTTGTCAACAATTTTTAAAATAAAAGTTTGTTCATTTTTTACTCCCCCGTTGGCTAGGGCTGAGTAAGCGGCAACATGGTCAACTAATTTAACTTCACATCCGCCCAAAACTAAAGACAGCCCGCAGTTATTAAGAGGCGAGGTAATACCTAATTTATGAGCGGTTTCAGTGGCTTTTTCTACGCCAACTAAAGCTAAGGTTTTTACGGCCGGAATATTTAAAGAACCTGCTAGACCCTGCCGAATGGAAACCGGACCGTGCTCTGAGCCGTCGTAGTTAGTTGGTATGTAATCTTTATTGTTAAATTTTCCAAAGTTAGTTACCACGTCCATTAACATGGTGGAAGGAGAATATTTATTCTCTTTGCTAAAGGCAGTTACGTAAACATAAGGCTTAAAGCTACTTCCGGGCTGCCGCGGAGAAATAGCTACATTTACTTGGGGGTCAAAAGTACATTTACTGCCCACGCAGCCTTCCGGTTCACTTTTTCCAAAATAGTTTTTACTTCCAACCATAGCTAAAATTTGTCCTGTTTTTGGGTCTATGGCAACTAAGGCTTCGTTGTTGCCGTTATATTTTTTTGCGTTTACATCGGCATATTTATTTACAGCGTCTTCTGCGATTTTTTGTAATTTTGGGTCAAGTGTGGTGTAAACTTTAAGTCCGCCTTCCTGTAGCGTTTTTTCGCCAAATTTTTGAGCTAAATAATCTTCTACCATAAACACAAAATGTGGAGCTGTGAGTCCGGTATTTATTTGGCTAAAGGCGACTTTTTCCGCCTTGGCCTGTTTTTCCTGTTCTTCGTTTATGTATCCTTGCTCTTTCATTTGGCTAAGCACGTAGTCTTTACGGCCATCGAGCAGCGCGCGGTTTGGTCCAAAGGGGTTGTAGCGGCTAGGAGCTTGAGGTAGTGAGGCAAGGTAAGCGCTTTCGGCAAGGCTTAAATCTTTTGCGTGTTTGCCAAAATAACTTTGGCTCGCGGCTTCTGCGCCGTAAGTATTTTTTCCGTAAGGGATTTCGTTAAGGTACATTTGCAGAATTTCTTCTTTTTTGAATTTTGTTTCAAGTTCTATGCTTAAAATTGCCTCCGGAACTTTGCGGCCAAAAATGGATTTTTTATTATTTAGTATTGCGTTTTTTACCAGCTGTTGGGTAATGGTACTGCCTCCCCCGCCTGTGGTGTCTAGTCTAACTGCCGCTCTAAACACGGACCTGGCAATCCCACTAAAAGAAATTCCATGGTGTTTGTAAAAGTCTTTGTCTTCTATTGCCACCGTAGCATTTTTTAAATAGTCGGAAATGTCTTCGTATTTAACCAAAGTTCTTTTTACTTCACCGTGAATCTCGTAAAGTAAAGAATTGTCGCGCGCGTAAATTTTTGTACTCTCTGCTACTTGCCTGGTAACTAGTTTACCCGGGTCTGGTAAATACTTGCTGTAATATAAAAACAAAACCGCAATTAAAAAAACACCTATTGCGGCTAAGCGAAAAGCCCACAGGCCAATTCGGCGCATATCCCATTTGCCGATTCTGCCTTTGGACTTTTTAATCTTAATTTTTTTGTCCTTATTCCTACTCTCAAAACTATAAATTCGCATGTGTATAGTATACCTTTTTTGTCTTTATATTGACAATACTCTTAAGTTAATGTACAGTACGCTTAATTCATAATTTATGAACAAATTTTTTTTACAATCTGTTGGTTACTATTACGTAAACTCTTTGCAGAGTTTGCGGTAATTTGGATTGTAAATTTATTTAATCCTTTTCCCCGCTCTCTGTAAAAGAGAGCGGGGATTTTGTTTTAGTAAATATTTATTTCATTATACCGGCTTGCCCGCCTAAAGCTTCGGCGAAGGCGGGGATCCAGAATTATATGTCATTTCAAATTTTATTTTCCAACTATTACGCCTATGTACTACTTCTTCCCAAGAGGCTGGTTTTAGGCGCGTGATGTAAAATCATTGTTCCCCTTAACCCGGTCTGTTGGCCGGTAATTTAAAGGAGAGAAAAATGGAAGATCTCGCGATTGTGATAATTGGCGACGAATGGGCGTACGGGCCTTTTTCTTCAGAAGACACTGATTCTGAGGAAGGGTCGGAGCTCGGACAGTTTTTGTTTGACTACGAAGCAAGTTTTGAATTTTTTCCAAAACCGGCCCCAAAGGTCTATAAGCTAACAAAAATGTCAGGCGGTGACGCGGCATTAATTCATGTGCCGCCACTAAACAAATAGTTATGGGGAGGACCGCCAACTCCCCTAAATATTTTAAAAATGTTATTATACTATTAACTAACCCGAGTCCCTTTTTGTTGGGATGAAAAAATATTATGAATCAAATAGAAGAAATTTTAAGCAGAGGCGTTGAGGAAGTTATAGACAAGGCGCATTTAGAAAGCCTGTTAAAAGGTAAAAAGAAATTGCGGATTAAGCTTGGTATAGACCCAACCTCCCCTAATATTCATATTGGCCGTGCTGTGGTTTTGTGGAAGCTCCGCGCTTTTCAGGAGCTGGGGCATAAAGTAGTTTTTATAGTAGGCGATTTTACCGGGCTTATTGGCGATACTTCGGACAAAGAGTCAGAAAGGCCAATGTTAGATGAAAAAATTATTAAAGCAAACCTTAAAAGTTATTTTGCCCAGGCGGCTAAAATTATAGACCCGAAAAAAGCGGAAATGCATTATAACTCTAAGTGGCTTAAGAAATTAGGCGCGCTTGAGATTGGCAAGCTGTCAGATCTGTTTGGAATGCACGAGATGTCTGTTCGGGAAAATATTGCCTTAAGGCTTAAGGCTGGTAAAAGAGTATCGGTGCGTGAATTATTGTACCCAATCTTTCAAGGTTATGACAGCGTGGCAGTAAAAGCCGATGTAGAACTTGGGGGCACAGATCAGCGGTTCAATTTGTTGGCCGGACGTACTATACAAAAAGCTTACGGGCAAGAGCCGCAGGATATTTTAACTACGCAAATTATGGAGGGTACAGACGGAAGGAAAATGTCTTCTTCCTGGGGCAATACTGTAAACATTACTGAAGAGCCAAATAATATGTTTGGTAAAATAATGTCTATCCCAGACAGCTTAATAAAAAAATATTTTGTTTTGGCCACAAGGGTGGAAATTAGGGAAATAGATGAAATTTTAAAACTTCCAAATCCACGCGATCAAAAACTAAAACTTGCAGAGGAAATAACCAAGCTTTACCACGGCGACAAAAAAGCTTTGGTTGCTAAAGAAGCCTTTATTAGTCAATTCAGTAAAGGTGAGTTGCCGGAGGAAATAGAAACAAAAAGTTTAAAATCTGGCAGTTATAAGCTATCAGAATTAATGGTTTTAACAGGACAGGTTTCTAGTAAGTCGGAAGCGCGCAGATTAATAGAGCAAAAGGGTGTAAAGGTTAATCAGCAAACCAGTGGTGATATTGAGCTTGTGCTAGACGGGCAAAAAGAATATTTGCTGCAAGTAGGAAAAAGAAAATTTGTAAAAATAATATAAATTTAAAACCCCCTCAAAGCGAGGGGGTTTTAGTATCTGTGTAATCTGCAGTTATCTGCGCATCTGTGGTCTTACATAGCAGCAGTTTCGCCACCTTCTTCTTTTTCTTCGGTGTCAGTGGCGGTGTCGTCGGCTGGCATAGCTGTGCCACCGTCGGTTGGAGCTCCAATAGGAGGTTCGTCGTCAAAAAACATTTTACTTTCCTTTCCTTCCTCCTCCCCTCCAAATTTTAGGAGAATAGGGGAAGTTATTTTTTTACTTAAACAACTCTTTAAAAAAGAATTGTACAAAAAGTATACCAGCGCCTATTTAATATGTCTAGTCTTAGAGTGGAAAAAACCCGCGCACATGGCAACTGCTAGGGCGTCTGCCGCATCGTCGGGCTTTGGGACTTTTTTTAAATTAAAAGTTTTTTGCACCATATACTGCACCTGTTTTTTTTCTGCCTTGCCGTAACCGCAAATAAAGTTTTTTACTTGAAGTGGTGTGTATTCATAAATAGGGATTTTATGTTTTTCACAAATGTATAACGCAACGCCCCTAGCCTGTGTGACGGTAATAATAGTTTTTTGGTTGGTGGTAAAAAATATTTTTTCAATCCCCACTGCTTCGGGTTTAAACTTTGCTATTATGTCCGAAATATCGTCCGCCAAAATTTTTAAACGCTCGGCATCGGTAAGTTTTTTGTCCGTAGCAATTACCCCAAAATCAACCAACTCCGGTTGGTTTTTATTTTGCTTTATTATTCCATAACCGGTCGTGGCTGTGCCGGGGTCAATACCCAAGATAATCATAAACTATGTAAGCTCTTGTTGAATTTTTATAATTTCTAAAACCGTTATCCTTCCATTATAATTAGGGTATACATCTTTCATTTTAGCTTCGGCATCTTGTTTGCTTGTGCCCGGCAATGCTTTATGTAACTGCCCTTTTTTATCTAGTTCGTCTAACGCTTCTTGTTTATTTTTATATGATATTTTTGCAGTAACTCTTACTTCTATGTTTCTATTATCGCCCCTAGCAAAAACAATATTTTGGCCGGGATTGATATTGGCGACCTCATCTTCCTTTCGAATTTCCAAAGTTTTTGTACCATTTTCAATCATTTCGAAATATTCTTTCAAAATTCTAAAAAAAGGTTTGCCCCGAGCGAACTCTGGTGAGCGATGGTCACGATTATATCTCATATTTATAAATTAGCCGATGTATGAACGGCGATAACGTCTTCGTCGTTCTCTAATGCGGCAAATAAATTATCAACTTTTGGTTTTTGGTCTTCAGTTAAGTCTACGCCTTGGGAAGATTCTTTAATAATATCGGCGCGGGCGATTTTTGCTCCGACTAATGTTATTGCTTCTTTAATTTTGCTCAACTCTAGGGGCGTAGTGTATATTTCAAGTCCCTCGGATGATTCTCGTACGTCATCTGCTCCCGCATCTATAGCCGCCAATTCTATTTCGGATAGGTTGTCAGAACGCTCAACCAGAATCTGCCCTTTGGTACTAAATTGCCAGGCAACAGAATTTTGCGCTCCTATGCTGCCGCCGTGTTCGGTAAATATGTGACGAATATTTTGAAATGTTCTGTTGGTGTTGTCTGTGGCACACTCAACTAAAAACGCTGTGCCAAAGGAGCCGTAGCCTTCGTATACAACCTCGGTTATGCTGCCTGCTCCCCCGCCGGTTGCAGCTTTTATAGCACGTTCAATATTGTCATTCGGCATGCCTTGGTCTTTGGCATAGTCTATGGCGCTTTTTAATTTAAAATTTACGCTAGGGTCTCCGCTTCCGCCACCCTCTTTAACCGCGATTGATATTTTCTTTCCGAGCTTGGAATATAAAAGCCCGCGCTTTTGATCAAGCACGCCTTTGGTACGTTTTATTTGTGACCATTTACTGTGTCCGGACATACTAGTCTGCCTTTTTTATAATAATTTCCCTTACAACAATTGACGGAATCTCACCTTTTTTTTCTTCATAATAAGCTGTATGGCCTTCCTTGTTTAATTTACTGTTAATTCTGTTGAGTATTAGAGAATTCAATTTATCTAGCAGGCTTACAAATTTTCCGTTCTTTTTTAAAACTCGAATAACTTCCGGTACCCACTGGTTTATTTCTGAAGGTTTGCTAGCATGAACTCCTGGTCCGCCAACATCAAGGATGTAGTCAAAAGTTTCGTCAGCAAAAGGTAGATTTTGAGCAATAGCAGCAACGGAGCTTTCTTTTTTTTCTGCGATGGGTTGGTGTTTTGGGTCAGTAAAGTCGGGGCTTAAGGATATTACTTTGCACTCAATATTATTTTTTTTAAGTTCTGTTGCAAAAAGTAATTTGGTGTTAGAGCCAAGATCGAGCACGGTTTTTCCTCTTAGGTCTTCTCGATTTACTCCAGTTAATTTTTCATAAAAAACTAGGCCTCTGGGTGGGGCACTTTCTATTGTATCCCTTTTCCATGAGTTGTTTGGGGGTAACTCCGGCATAATTTATTTAAAAGAAATTAAAACAGTTAGCTCTCCCTTTATTGCGGCTCTGTCTTTTAGTTGGTGTATTACATCGTCTGGAGTGCCGCGAATAAATT
>CAZAED010000001.1:83171-93592 GCA_964484145.1 uncultured Candidatus Saccharibacteria bacterium
CTTCATGCATTTTGGTTAGTTCACGGGCTACTACTATTTGGGAGTTTGGAAATGCATTCGAAATATAGGACAAAGTTTTTAAAATCCGCTCCGGTGACTCGTAGAAAATTGCCGTGGCTTCGGCCGAAGCGGCAGCCTCTAGTGCCCCTACGGCTTTGGCCGCAGTTTTTTGTAAAAAACCTAAGAACATAAATTTATCGGTAGGAAGGCCGGAAGCTGAAAGTGCTACTATAGCTGCACTGGCGCCGGGAATGGGCACCACGCTTACATTTTGCGCTACGCATTCGCGAACTAGTCTAAAGCCCGGGTCACTAATTCCGGGAGTTCCCGCGTCGGTTATTAAACAGCCGTCTTGTTTTTGTAAACGCCTGGTTAATTCTTTTACAACTTGCTGTTCGTTAAATTCCGCAAACTGTACGACCTCTTTTGGCCAGGCGTCTATGTGTTGAAGTAGCCTGTTACTATAGCCGGGGTTTTCTGCAATAACAAAATTACACGACTTAAGGCTTTTTATAGCCCTTAAAGTTATGTCCTCTAAATTTCCTATTGGAGTAGCCACTACATAGAGCATAGAATAATTGACAAGAATTAAAAGATTTAAATGAATGACAAGAATTAAGACAACTTGCCCGGGTGATTTTTAATAGCGGTGTTGCGTGAAGCAGTCATAATAGCAGTTAGTTCATCTGCTTCTTTTAGTATATTTTCAACAAAAGATAGTTCTAATATTTCTGAAGCGATTAATAATTCGAGCCATCCTAAAGTTTCATCGGATTCCTCAACTACTGTAGCCATTTTAGAAATAAAGTCTTTAGCAGACTTGCATCTGCATGCTGCCCGGTAGTTGCTAAAAACACTGGTTCCTGAGCGCATTATTTGGTCGCCAATTTTTCTTCCCGTATTTCCGTGATTCTTTTCTAGGTACTGCGCAAGTTTTATAATACTAACGGCAAATTTTTTTGTTCTGGCTTTTAATTCGTTGGGATCCATAATCATTTAAATCATTTAAATCTTGTCATTCTTTTAAATCCCTCTATTCGTCTTGTGGTTCAAGCCCAAACATTTCTTCTATTAATTGGTATTTATTGTGCAGCATTTCCCGGTATTCGCCTAATTCCCATTTGGCGTCTCCGCTTGCTTGTTCGTACTCTTCCTCTGTATCTTTAAGTTCTTTGTCTATGTCTTCCAAAATTTCGTAGGCTTGGTCTTCGGTTTGCGGTGCTTGGTCCATCCACTCGTCAAAATCCATTAGCAAAAGCTTTTGGTATTTTTCTTCGTAAATTTCTTTTATTTTTTCAAGCTCCATGTTATATATGTTTTAAATTAATACTTTCCGTAGTTTATCTTAGCAAAATTTTTACAATTTAAAAACCCCTAATTCCACCAACTCCTTCAGGGAGTATTTTGGTAGCAGGGGTTTTTGGGTGAAAAGCCAAAAAGAAGAGTCTTTTAGCCTACGGAATAACCCGTAAGCTAACCGCCCAATAAATTGAGACGATAATGCCGCTTGCGCGGGTTACAATTTTTTTATTCAATTGTGTTTTGTTTTTGTTTCGTTCTCCAAATGGAGAAGAATTAGCTTTTCTATATACATTATAGCAGATCTAGAGAATTTTTGCAAGAGTAAAATTAACTATTTTGTTTTTCCATCCAGCCTTTTCGCTTCTGCCCAAGCTAGCTCAAAAATTTTTTTCATAGCTTCGGCAATTTCCGAGCTTTCTATAGTTATGCCAAGTTTTTCTTTCCAGGACGCAATCATTACCTTGTTGTCATAAATGTTTATTTCTGGTGTGAAATAAAAATCTTCCATTGGAACTATGGCAGTTTCTCTAAGTTGCTCAGTATCGTTTTTACTTAATTCAACACCCGCTTTTGTATATGGAAAAATAGCTCTAATTTTTATGCCCTTGTTTGCCCTTCTGTAAAAATATTTCGGGAAGTAGCCAGGCAAAGCTTTTTCCATATCATCGTAGGTAGCGTAAGCCCGTATTGGTTCGTGTGAAGTTAAGGTGTCTTCATAAACCTGTTCCAATCCCTCTGTTCCTTCGTAAAAACGCACTCTAGGTCTGTCGCTCACGTTGTGTAAAGATTTTAATTCGGGTACTAATTTTTTTGCTTCTTCCAGCTCTTGCTGTTTTCGTTCTATCCCTGTTTCCATCAGCCTTATTATTTTTTCAGGGCTTTCCGCCACATACTCTTGAAGGGGCTCCTTGCCTGAAATACTCACTAAGCCTTTAGAAACTAAGGATTCTAAAATATCGTAAACAGTGGTTCTGTTTATACCGGATTTTCTGGCAATGGGCGAAACAGTACGTTTTCCTAGTTCTAAAAGTGCCAGATAAACTGCTGTTTCCTTTTCAGAAAAGCCAATATTTATTAGGTTTTTATATATAGGGAGATTGTTTTCTATCATATGTCTGTATAATAGCATTAGTTTTAAATTGTGTCAATATATTTCCACAAAATCTATAAATTATATTAATCTCCTTTATATAAAAGAGAAAAGAGTTATTATTTTGACGCTAATTATTGACAAAATAATATTAACGTGATATATTAAGTGGTAAAATAAAATGCTGCAAAATAGGGTTTTGGGTTTTTAAAAAGGCCATACTAGTAGCCTTATGAGAACCTAAATTTGGAGGAAAGTAAATGTTTACGATTTTGCAGGACGCATCCGTGTTTGTTTCAAAAAAGATTGTTCTTGTTGACTTGCCGTACCCTTATGGGAAGAGTCAGGTGTACATGAACAGTTCTCTGGTCGCAGTCGCCGCTCAGCTCCTGGTTGCCGGTCATACAGTAAAGCTGCTTGACTTTAATATCGGCAATTTTGCTCAGGAAAAATTTTTGATAGGAGAGTGGGCAGATGTTGTCGGGGTGTCTGTTGTGGGGTCCCCCGACATTCCTTCAGCTATTGCGTTTGCCCGTAAATGGGGTAATGATTCAAGGAAAGTCATGTTTGGTGGCCAGGTTATTGCCGGACTCGATCATGGTAAGTTTGTCGAGCTGTTCGGCGTGAATGCTGTTCAAATTACAAAAGATAGTGACCTGGCGGAAGTAGTTGGTTCTAGTTTGCCGGGCGGCGCAATACCATCCGCTTTCGAGGTGCCCTTTTCCCCGGTCTGGGCTGGGATTGACCCGAAAGTTCTTAAGGCCTACCTATCCCATGAGTTTTCTGTCGTGATTTCACAGGGTTGCATTTACAAATGTGCTTTCTGTGGAGCCAAAAAAGGACAGCGTGAAGAATTTGTGAGCGTGGAGATGTTCGAGAGCGACATGTTTTGGCTCGCGTCTTGGGCCAAGCGGTATGGAATTAGTACTCTGCAGGCTTATGTTTCGCCGCTGGATTTTTTCCAGAATCCTGACATTATTGCCCAGTACCTGCGGGCGCTGGCTGATGTTCAAGCCAGAAGCGGGGTTCGTTTCCGCATTCGTTGCTTGAGCTGTACAAAATCCTTTTTGCGGGCTTCCCGTAAAATTCAGGACTTTGAGCAACTTGTGAAGGCTTCAGGTCTTTGGTGCATTGGCTTTGGCGTCGACGGAACAGATGATGAGGTTTGGCGAGCTCAGCACAAGTCTCATAATACCGTGAGCGATGTGGTAGAGAGTTTAGATCTGTGTCAGAAAATCGGCATCCGAAGCGAGATCCTGATGGTTATGGGTTTTGCTCAAGACAACGCCGGAACGCTTTGGAAGAATTTTCTAAACTCGATTCGCTACGCTTTCCGTTGGCAGAATACAATGCTTCGACCGTACCTGGCCAAACCGTTCATTCCCGGCAACGACGGGTGGAAAACAGAGGCGGGTGTGGAGCAAGTAATTAAGAATCCAAACCTGTTTTACAACCTTGATTTCTGTGCTTTGGGTTCTCGCCTGACGCATTCCAGGCTATTTCATCGCTGGATGTGTAATATGGCCTATCTGGCGGTAATAGTCTCGCTCACTCCCTTTGGTCGTTGCTGCACTAACCCTCTTTTGCCGCAAGGTGAAAAGGGGTGGTATGGACGACTGGCAAAAATAGTTAACCGGTATATGCCTTTTGACCGTTAGACAAGGCAGGTCTGTGGGAGCCTCATCCCTACGCACTCAAAGAGCGACGTACCGTCTGGTCGTCGCTCTGATTTTTTATTTTACATATTTCAACAACACGCTTCCCTTGTTGTTGAGTTTTTTTATGGAAACGAGTTTGAATTTGTCCGCCTCGGCTCTGCCTCGGCGAGATGGGTTATTTAGAACAGTGTCTCCAAACAAGCTTATGCCTGCGCCAAAAACAAGTGGTTCAATTGTTAGATATAATTCGTCGAGTAAATTATTTTTAAGGCAGTAAGCGTAAGTTTGCGCTCCACCTAAGATGGCGATTTTTTTATATTTAAGTTTGGCGGTGAGTTTTTTTACGTTGGTTTTATTCGGATCCGCATAAATTAGTTTGTCCGATTTTTTAAATACACCCTCACCCCGACCCTCTCCCAGAGGGAGAGGGGGCAGGGAGTGAGTAAAAACAAGACAGTTTCTTTTTGAGAGTGGTTTAATTGCGGTTTGGTAGGTATTATTGCCAACTATTACCAAGTCGCATTGGTCGAGTAGTGCGCGCATAAAGACTTTGTCTTCCTTGCTTGTCCAGTCTGACATGTGTTTTTGGCCTTTGGCAATGCGCCCGTCCAAGGTAATTGCAGCTATGGCTATAAATTTAGGATTGACCATAATTGACCAAAATTAAATAAAATTGAGCATAATTGTAAAAATTCAAAACAATGCTATAATTTAGTATCTTTAATAATTATGTATCAATAAACAACAAAATGCCAGAGCAAATGCAAGATAAATTTTTAGGCAGAGAACCTAAGTACTATGACTTAGTTATGGCCCTGTTTGTGGCCGTGTTAATAGTTTCGGAGATTACTTCCACCAAACTTATACATATAGGTCCTATTCGTACCGCGGGGGCGATTATTCTTTTTCCAATTGCCTATATAGTTAGCGACGTCTTAACCGAAGTCTATGGTTATGCCAGGGCCAGGCGAGTTATGTGGGTTGGGTTTATGTCTTTAATTTTAATGTCAGTAGTATTAACTATAGTGCAGTATTTGCCAGCTGCGCCAATTTGGAATAATCAAGACGCTTATGAAAAAGTTTTAGGCTTTGTGCCTCGGATTTCTTTTGCCAGTATAGTTGCCTATTGGGCGGGCGGGTTTGTTAATGACTTTACTTTAGCCAAAATGAAATTATGGACTAAAGGTAAAAAGCTTTGGACCCGAACCATAGGCTCTACCGCAATAGGCCAGGCTGTAGATTCGTTGTTATTTATTGGCATTGCTTATTTTGGAATTTTGCCAGGTTCTGTAATATTGCAAATCGCGCTGACCCAATATTTGCTCAAGCTAACTTACGAGACTGTAGCTACCCCTTTAACTTATTTTGTTGTAAATAAACTAAAAAAAGCTGAAGGTATAGATGTCTACGATACCAACACCAATTTTACCCCGTTTAAATTTGGGGTAGAGAAAATTTCATCCCAAACTTCTGTGTAGCGTGCCGATTTATCGGCCAACCAACGAAGCCGATAAGCTTGTCCTGTGCTCGATGCGGGATCGGCGCGCTACATTTTCCAAAAATGTTTAAATAGGCTTCTATAAATATCATCTTTTGGTTCTATTACCAAGTCTTTGTAAGTGTCTTTGCTTGTAAACTGTAAGTTTTTTGCTTCCCTTAAAATTACTATAGGCACTTGTTCGCTTCCTTCTCCCATTAGCACCACAGCCGCGCTTGAGTAACCATCTACCAGGTTTACTTGCGTGGCTTTTAATTTGCGTCCAAATATGTCTTTTTCCCCGCGCATATCTTTTAAAGGTTTAAAGCCAAAAAAGCCGGTGGAAATTCCGGTAACTCCCCAGCGCAAAGGTGTGGTGTGGCTGTCGGTTGAAACTACGCCTAAATTTTTAAGTTTATATTTCTTTTTTAAATACAGCCAAATTTCTTTTAAAAGTTTTTGGCAATTTTCAGGCCAGAGTATGTAATAGCCATTGCCATTACTTTCGTCTATGCCTGCGCTTGGTATGAGCGTATAGTCTTTTATGGTTAAAAAAAACTTTTGGCCTTTGTAAGTTGGGCCTTCTGCAATTTTTTCGGCTTCGCTATAAATTAATTTTTTCTTATCTATTTCCCCGACCTTTACAGTCCGTCCCTGATGTATAGCTAGTATTTTACTTGTAATAAAAACCACATCCCCCTCTTTTAATTTAGGGAGATGTTCATCCAGCGCTTTATAAATATTATCTTTCGGCGGCAGTAACTTTCTAGTTTTAACTTTTATGAATTGCATAAATGGATTATAGCAAATAACAAAATTAAAAACCCCGAACTGGGGCTTTTATGGTGGGCGTGCCTGGACTCGAACCAGGGACCCTCAAGGTATAAGCTTGATGCTCTAACCAGCTGAGCTACACGCCCATTAGTACATATTATAATTTATCTGCAGAAATTTTAAAAGGGCTCCTTTCGGAGCCCTTTTTGTATCAAGTATTGTTTAAATTACGGTCGCACTTGCAACCTTATCCCCTTCTTCTAGTCTCATAACCCTAACCCCTTGCGTTGCTCTGCCAAGTGTGGAAATGGAATTAAGCGGAGTTCTTATGGTCTGGCCTTGTTTGGAAATTATTACTAGGTCGTGTTCTTCGGAGCTATTTAATATATACATTGCAACAATTTTGCCGGTCTTGGGAGTTACTTTTAAAGTCTTAATGCCGCTGCCTGCGCGTTTTTGAACTTTATAGTAAGTTGCTTCAGTTTTTTTGCCAAGGCCATTTTCGGTTACAACCAAGACTTCCAAGTCTTTAACGTCTATGTCTTTACGTATAATGTCCATAGAAATTATAACGTCGTCTTTTTTTGTGCGCATGCCGGTAACGCCGCTGGCAGTTCTGCCCATAGGACGAACGTCCTTTTCGCTAAAGCGTATAGCCTGGCCGTTTTCGGTTGAAAGCATAACCTGGTCTTCGCCGGTTGAAGATTCCACCCACCTAAGTTCGTCGCCATCTTTCAAATTTATAGCTATCATGCCGCTCTTTCTTACCTTGGCAAATTCGTCGCGGGCGACTTTTTTAATTAAGCCTTTTTTTGTGGCCATAACTAAGAATTTAACCTCGTCTTTTTTCTTTAGGGTTAAGACGCCGGTAGAAACTTCGTTTTGACCAAGTTGTAAGAAGTTAACTAAGGCTTGGCCTTTAGCAGTGCGCGAGCCTTCGGGTAATTCATAAACTTTAGTCTGGAATACCCGCCCTTTGTTGGTAAAGAACAAAATGTCGTCGTGAGTGTGGGAAGATATAAGTTTCTCTACTACGTCTTCGTCTTTAAGGCTTTGGCCTATAACACCCTTGCCGCCGCGAGCCTGACTCTTGTAAGTGTCGGGCGCTAGGCGTTTTACGTAGCCCGACTTGGTAATGGTTATAATTACATTTTCTTCCGGAATTAAGTCTTCGGCAGAAAAAGTGCCAACTGCGTGCTTAACTACCTGAGTTCTGCGTTCGTCACCGAATTTTTCTTTAAGTTCAATAACTTCTTTTTTTATAATCCCGAGTATTTTTTTCTTAGATTGCAATATACCTTCTAATTCAGCAATTAAAATTTTCTTTTCTTTTAATTCGTCTTCAATTTTCTTAGCTTCCAGGCCGGCTAAAGTTTGCAGGCGCATTTCTAAAATGGCCTGAGCTTGAATTTCTGAGAACTTGAATTTCTTAATTAAGTTAACGCTCGCCTCTTCTTTGGTCGGACTCTTTTTGATTATCTTAATTATTTCGTCTATGTGGTCTAGCGCTTTTTTTAAGCCTTCTAAAATGTGTTCGCGCTCTTTGGCTTTTTTGAGTTCAAATTCTGTTCTACGACGAATAACTATTTGGCGGTGTTCCAAATATTTTTCTAAAATAGTTTTTAAATTTAAAACATGCGGCTCAATTCCGTCTACCAAAGCCAGCGTGTTCATATGGAAAGTTTCTTGGAGCTGAGTAAAGGAAAAAAGCTGGTTTAAAATTTTGTTAGCCAGCGCGTCTTTTTTCAGGTCAACTACAATACGTACGCCGTCTTTGTCGCTTTCGTCTCTAACATCGCGTATGCCTTCAAGTTTTTTATCGCGCACTAGATCCGCGATCTTTTCTAACAAAGTAGCTTTGTTAACTCGGTAAGGAATTTCGTGAATTAAAATTTGAAAGGAGCCGGTTTTAGTTTCCACAATTTCCGTCTTCGCGCGCATAACAATACTACCCTTGCCTGTGGCGTAAGCATTTTTTATTGCTGCAACGTCGTAAATAATGCCGCCGGTTGGAAAGTCCGGACCTTTTATAAATTCAAGCAAGTCCTCTACTGTGGAATCTGGTTCGTCTATTAACTTTATAATTGCGTCCGAAAGTTCAGTTAAGTTATGCGGAGGAATATCGGTCGCCATACCAACGGCAATACCTAAGGTTCCGTTAAGTAGTAAGTTTGGTAATTTGCCAGGAAGGACAGCTGGCTCTTTGCGAGTTGCGTCGTAGTTGTCGCGCCAGTTGACTGTTTCTTTATCTAAATCTACAAGTAATTCTTCTGCTAAAGCAGACATTCTAGCCTCGGTATAACGCATAGCAGCAGCGCGGTCGCCGTCCATACTACCAAAGTTACCTTGGCCGTCTATTAGCGGATAGCGCATAGCAAATTCCTGCGCCATGTGCACCATAGCGTCGTATACAGCCATGTCACCATGAGGGTGGTACTTACCAAGTACATCACCAACTACGGCGGCGCTTTTACGGAATTTGACGTTGTGGCGAAGACCTAACTCATGCATAACGTACAAAATACGCCTGTGTACTGGTTTTAAACCATCACGCACATCTGGTAAGGCACGGCTAACAATTACGCTCATAGCGTAATCTAAATAAGACTCCTGCATTTCTCGTTCCAAATGCCGGGTCTTTATTTCACCAATGTCGTGGTTAACTTCTTCTTTTGAATCTTTTGGCATAATAATAAATTATAGTTATTCTGGGTCTCCCTCAGTTGGAATTGGGTCTCTGTCTGATTCTAAAATGACTTCGTTTGGGTCTTCCCAGTCTGCTTCTTTGAATACCCCTTCATCCGGGTGATTAATACGTATAGCCGGGTTTTTTGGCTCTTGTTTTTTAAGTTCAGCCTTGATTCTGTTAATGGTTGTGTTGATATTAAAAAAATAGTCAGTGAATTTAAAATCTATTTCCTTTTTTGGGTCAGTAATATCTGAAGCGCTTAAAGAAAAGCTTTCATCCGGAAAAAATAATTTGCTCCAATCTACCGAAGGCTGGTCTATTGCCGGAGCCAAATAATTTAATTGACTAATTAATTTACTGCGTTCATCTTTGTCTAAATTTAGTTTTTGGGTTGTTCCTTTTTTAATTCTGCTACTTCTAATGCTTTCATAAAAAGCAGTTTTTGCTTTAGGGAGTTCAGTTAACAGGTCGCTAACTTCGGGACTGACGTCAAGTGAAAGTTGGGTAATAAGTTTTGATTGCGGTAGTCTAGGTTTTAATTGCTCATACTTTTTTAAATCATCAAAAGTTCTTTTATAATGTTGAAAACTGGGTCTAATGGTAGTTAACCAATTTTGTACTAAGCCAGCTCTTTCTAAAAATAATCTAGCCACTTTTCCATCCTGTTCTTTAACAAAAGCACTTAATTTGGCTTCTTTTTCCATTTCTGCTGCCCGACGCATTGCTTCACTTTCGCTACTTTTTCCGGAATGTGCCATAGTTTCAAACTAATATTATTTTATTTATTCTCCTCAAACAGTTGTTTGCCCGTGTCTTTAATTTCTTTAACTTGATTTTTAAAGAAAAAAGAAGCAACGTTTACATTATTTCCAATTCTGTTTACTAGTATCCAAATTGCAATTAATATCACAACCACGCAACTAATTATAATCCACATTAAGCGGATTTTATAGGAATGAGGCTTGTTTCTTATGTTTTCGATCCAACTCATAGCTATTAAATAAAATTTAGAAATTAAATAAAAATGAATTGCAGAAATTTTATTTAATTTTATTTAATTATGGTCAATTTTACTTAATTACCTAAGGGGTTCTAACACCACAACCTTTGTGCCCTCTTCTTGTAATTCTTTTTTCTTTACCGTCAATTTTTCCATTTCTTCTTTTTTGCCGCCCATTTCTTTTATAAACTTTTCCAGGCCGTCTAAGTCAAATATTAAATCTTTCATTTTAAAGTGGCTAGGAATAACAATCTTGGGCTCTAGTTCATTTACCACTTTAGCGGCTGCTGATGCACTTAAAACTGTGTTGCCACCCACTGGCAGAATTAAAATATCTATTTCGCCTAAAGCTTCTATTTCGTCTTCTTTCATATTCCAGTCTGCAATATGGGTTAGGTTAAGTATGCGGATGTCTTCGCTCTCAATTATGT
>CAZAED010000001.1:93602-98969 GCA_964484145.1 uncultured Candidatus Saccharibacteria bacterium
ACTTTTCCTCCTGTTTTAAAGGAAAACCAGAAACGCTAACACCTTTAAGGTCATAGTCGCCAGGGTCGGTTATGTCGAAATGCTCGCCGGAAATACCGCTTACCGCGTTGTAAACTTTGTTATTTTTTTGCGCCAACATTAAAATATCGGCCGCTCCCCTAGGAGGCGTAAGGCCGGTGTCTTTGTTAAACGGGTCAGTTATAATGGTGGCTTCTTTTGTGGTTATTTTAAAGCTAGAAAGACCGAAATATTGTATTTGCATGGTAGGTGTTAGGTTCTAGGTGTTAGGTACTAGTTTTTGGCTAAAACCTAATAACCAATACTTAAAAGCTAAAATAATTATAGACGATTTTACGCAAAAAGAAAAGGGTAAAAACGGTTTTTTAGCCCTTGCTTTTTTTTGTAAAATCGGTATAATATTAAGGCTTATTGGATTTCCGCGCTATTTTTTAATAAATTATTAACCATCCAAAAAGCCTATGTAACTAGCGCGTTTAATTATTAACCAATGAAATCGAATTTTTTAATTTAGCTCAACGATTATTTGGTCGTTGTTTTTTTGTCCTCAACTATTAAATTTTTATAATAGCGGACAATCCGTCGAAGCCTTGGCGAAGGCGGATAGAATGAATTTCCGATATATTTGGTTCCCAAAATTAATTTTATGTCAGAAGAAACAACAGTAGTAACAACCCCCTCCCCCCTAGCTCCGGTTAATTATCCGGACAGTGCAAAGAGTGCTCAAACCATGGCCGACTTAATTTCTAGTGGTGTT
The DNA here is from genome assembly GCA_964484145.1 of uncultured Candidatus Saccharibacteria bacterium. Lineage (GTDB taxonomy): Bacteria > Patescibacteriota > Doudnabacteria > UBA920 > UBA920 > JAEUSF01. The sequence continues at coordinate 94,378 of CAZAED010000001.1, forward strand.
GAAATTAAGGTGCTTAAGGCCGGAGATATGGTAGAAGGCACGCTTATTTCAGCCGGTAAAAATGAAGTTTATGTAGACTTGGAAGGTTATGGTATTGGCGTGGTTAGAGGCCGCGAACTTTATGACGACCAGGCTTCTATAGCAAGCTTGGTTCCTGGAGACAAACTTTTAGTAAGCGTAGTTGAAACTGAAAACAAAGAAGGTGTGGTAGAACTTTCACTTCGTCAGGCCGGCCAAAGTAAAGTTTGGCAGACTTTGAAAGAAAAAATGGAAAGCAAAGAAATAATGCGCGTAAAAATTCTTGAAGCCAACAAGGGCGGACTTATGATAGAGCTAAACAATGTTATGGGTTTCTTGCCGGTTTCTCAGCTTTCTATAGAACACTATCCTAGAGTAGAAGATGGTGACAAGAGCAAAATTTTGGGTATTTTACGCTCCTATGTTGGCCAATTGTTCGACGTGCAAGTTATAACCGCAGACCCGGAAGAAGAAAAACTTATTGTTAGCGAAAAAGCGGTTATGGAAAAAGAAATGGAAGGAAAAATGTCTAAGCTTAAAATTGGTGACATTGTAGAAGGCGCGGTTACTGGTGTGGTAGACTTTGGAGCATTCGTTAAGTTTGGCGAGCTTGAAGGCTTAGTACACATTTCTGAACTTGCTTGGCAGCGCATAGAAAACCCGAAAGATATTATAAAAGTTGGCGACAATGTTCGCTGCAAAGTTATTTCTATAGACAAAGGCCGCGTAAGCCTTTCTATAAAGCAGCTTGCTCAAGATCCGTGGCTAGAAGCCGTGAAAAAATACCAAATTGGCCAAGTAGTAAAAGGTAAAGTTTCTAAAATTATGCCGTTCGGTGTGTTTGTAGAGTTAGACAAAGACATTCAAGGTCTTGCCCACATAATGGAACTTGCCCACGAAGCGGTAAAGAGTGCGGATGGTATTTTAAAACCTGGTGAGGAAAAAGAATTTAAAATTATTTCCATTGAACCGGGAGAACACAGACTCGGGCTTTCTTTAAAAGCTATGACCGAAGCTCCCAAGAAATCTGATGATGTAAAGCCTGAAGAGAAGGTAGAAGAAAAAACCGAAGTTAAGGCTGAATAAAAAAAATAAAAACACGGACTATCAATTAAGATAGCCCGTGTTTTTTCAGCGTTTATCAGTTTTTATTCTGTGGAGTTCTGTGTCTTACATCATAGGTTTTGCTGCGCCCATTTCCCCACTGCACATTTTGCAGGTTTTTTTGTGTGTGACTAATTCATAAACCGCAGAGAGGCCAACTAAAATATAAACTACTTTTGCTATTGCTCCTGTGCCTAAGATTTTCATAACTAAATTAAAATCAAAAGCGCCAACTAAGCCCCAGTTAAGGGCGCCGACTATAACTAATATCCAAGCTACCATATGTAATGCTTTCATTTTTTTCACCGCCTTTCAAATTTTTGTTTCTTTTTAATTTTTTTTTACATATTTATTATAGCACAAATAGGCTATTTATTAAAAAAGAGCCCCATTTTAGGGCTCTTTTTAGTATTTAGTGTCGTATCAGCGTTTCTTTCATCAGCGATTAATTTGCGGTTATTACCAACCAAATAGTTTGCCTAAGTCTTTAGATGTTTCCGGGCGGCGGGCTTGTCCGCCAAAGCGCCAGGACAAATACTAATTAAATTATTTGTGTTTTACCAACCAAATAATTTTCCTACATCTTCAGAAGTTTCGCGACGGCGGGCAACTTTTATTTCGCCATTCTGGGCAATTAGTTTAGCAGGACTGGAGAGTAAACAGTGGTGCGAGGCCAATGCGTCTTGGTAAGCTCCGGTGTCAAAGACCGCAATGTAAAGTTCTTCACAGTCAGCAAGTCTTGGAAGCATTATATATTCGCCACCGGCGGTGTAGCGGTCGTCACTGTCGCAGGAGCTGCCCGCGAGCCAGACCGGCTGGAGCTTGTGAGTGTTCATATAGTTAACCGGAACTATATGCCACTTTTGGTGAATAGCCCAAGTATCTAAAAGGTCATTCATAAAACTACCGTCTATAACGTACCACTTTTTGTTGTTTTTTTCACTAACATTTTTTTCCGCTAAAATTTTGTAAATAGTAATTTGAGCCGGCGCAGCTACATAGCTTCCCCACTCAACAATTAAGTTCGGGTGTTTTAATTTAAGTCTGTCGCATTCTTTTTTGGCGGTTTTAACAATTTGCTGAATTAAGCTCTTGCCGCTATAAAAATGTTTTTTCTTTTCAAACGGTACGCCAGCTCCCCCGCCAATGTCTAAGGTGTCTAGCCCTGGGTTTCTGGTTTTTAACTGAGCGAATAAATTTAAAGCTCTTTCCATTGGTTTAACAAAACCGTCTATGGTTTCTATTTGTTTAGAAATATGGTAGTGCAAAGTAGAAAGGTTTCTAACTTTACCTATTTTTAATAACTCTTCTTCGGTAAAACCAAAGCGGTTAAATTTTTTGTCCCAGTGTGCCTGAATTTTAATATCTAAATTTACGCGTATACCTACTTCACCCTTAAACTTTTTAAGACGTTCTAATTCAACGTAGTCTTCTATAATTGGCACAACAATTAAACCTTTGCCTCTTAATTCTTCTATTAGACCAATATATTTTTCGGTTTTAGGACCATTGCAAATAACGCGGATTTTGGCGTTAAATTTGTCCTGCTCTATCATTCTTTTTACCAAATATAATTCGTTAGCACTGGCTACGTCTAAATTTGCACCTTCGGCTACGGCCGGCAAAACAAACTCTTTGGTTTGGTTAGCCTTCATAGCGTAATGGTAGTAAAACTTGCCTTTGTAGTTTAAAATTTTAATGTAGGCATTAAAAGTTTCAATTAAGTCACGCACACGGTCTTCTATAATAGTCGGAAAAACTATTTCAGTTGCCGTGCCGTATTTTTTTACAATATCAAAAATATTGTATTGGTAGTTTCCTTCTCGAAAAATTAATTCTCCGTCTGGACCAATATCAAAATTTTGAGTATTGACTTCGTCAAGGCCCATTCGCCAAAACTTTTTAAAACCGTTCTTCTTTTTTGCAACAGATTTAGTGGTCATTGATTGTATTTCAGGCTTCATAGCCTGTTTAAATAGTTAACGAATGATTATACTGGATTTTAAGTTTTTTGTCAAGCGTGTATCTTTTGGTAGTATAAAAATAAAAACACGCTTTATAAAGTAATTGCGTGCGTCTAATTAAGCCATTGAGTTGACTTGCGAAGGTTGTGACGTAAAACTAAGGTACTTTTTTGTCTATTCAACTCCTAAATATTTAAGTATTAAAAATAATTTAACATCCATAGCTTTGTTTGTCAATTGTTGATAACCTTGATAAGAAAGGAATTTTCAAGTAAAATTATGAAGAAATGATTTTGGTGCAGTGGCGAAGTGGTAACGCTACGGTCTGCAAAACCGCAATGCATGGGTTCGATTCCCATCTGCACCTCCAATATTAGCCGGCGTGGTGGAACTGGAATACACTACAGACTTAAGATCTGTCGCCCGCAAGGGATTGAGGGTTCGACTCCCTCCGCCGGCACCAATAAAAAACCCTCCTGTGAAGGAGGGTTTTTTATTTAGTTAGCTAAAGCTAACTGAGGAAAGGTTTGAATGTTAGCTGCTTGAGTAGATTTATTAGCCAAAGCAACAGAATCGTCTAAAGCCTGGCTGGTTAGAGACATAAGCTCGGCATACTTTTGCTTAGAACCATTTACCCAAGAAGGACTCCCAGGATATACATATATACCTTTCATTTTTTCAAAGGTAGTATATTTTTCCTTATAACGAGGAGTTTCCATAAGCCTGCTCATATCCTTAAACCATTCTAAAACGGTAGGATATTTTCTCCAGGACGGATGTCCAGGAGCTACACCAATGCCGCTACAGTTGTTGTCTACTCTATGAATGCAGAAATTGCTTTCTACCCAAGAAATAGCTAATGCACGTTGCCACTGAGGTTGTTTAACCATTTCAGCAGCATAAGGCGATAAAGGCGAATTATGAGCAACTAAATAGTCGTGTAATCGAATTGTTAAAGGGTCGCTGTTTACTAAATCATCGTAACTGAGAGATTTTTGATTTTCGTCAGAACTGTCTTTTTTAAACAGAACTGAGGGGTCTTTGATTTCAAAAATTAACGCTGTTTTGTCCTGTGAAGTCTGACTAGCTAACGCTACGGCATGCGGGTAAACCGCAGGCACAAGCACCAGCATAGAAACCAAAGAGTTTAAAACGCTCTGGTTAAATACAGACTTTAAGGTAAAAAGAGTTTTCATCTTTGATATCAGACTCCTTTCTCCCCGAGCCTATTTAAGTCACTTTGACTTATTTAAGCAAGTTTTAGAATTAAAGTGCATGCCAGCTGTCGACCTTAAATAATTAAATAGAAAGCTGGCTTATTAACAGTAATTAAAGCTTTATGGGCTTTACTTATGGTTAATAAAAAAGTGCCGTGTAGCACTTTCTTAATATAATTATACTCCTTTTTTGTAGCTTTTTCAAGCCTTTTTTGCTTGTATAAGCCATATTTAAGCCAAAAAACATTTCTTTACTCTTACCTTTGGCAATATTCAGCCCTCTTAAATA
>CAZAED010000002.1:0-32642 GCA_964484145.1 uncultured Candidatus Saccharibacteria bacterium
GTGTACGCCTCGGCGTTTTTTTGTATAGACTAAGGTATGACAATAGCAGTTAAACTATTAGTCACGCCCGGAATTTTTTAAGGTTGATTCCCAGGCTATGGATAAAATGATAGAGCGGCTGTGCCGGAAAAAATTGGAATAATAATTCTGTCCAAGTAAGCTAACGCATATGTTGAAAATAACGATACTGCTGCCAGAAAACCAAATTTTAGAGCCTTCTTTAATTCCTCTTTAACCCAAACATATTTAATTTTAATTTGAGGAAGTAACTTTCTACAAATAACTCTGTAAATTAAACTTAAAACTATTGTGGCGAATAAGTTCAAAGCCATAATAGCTTTTAATTTATAACCCAAGTACACTAGCACAAGCGTAGCAATGTTTAGTAAAACAACATTAACTAAATTAAGTTTATTTACAATATCCAGCCTCTGAAGGGCGCTTGGAAGAACATTGTAAACATAATTTTGGGAGGTAACAAAAAAAGTTAAACCTGACAGCAAAAAAACAATTTGCATATGAACCTGGCTTTCTACGCCAATTTTAAAAATTGGTAAATACCATAAAGCTAAAACTATACAAGCAAATAAGCCAACTAGCCCCACAGCCACGTAAAGAGTCTTGGCAGACCCTAAAAGCCGCTCTAATTTTTTATACTCTCCTTGCGCGTTGTATTCCGAAGTATATTTTACAACCGCCTGACTAAGACCCAAATCAAGCAAGCTTAAAAATGACGATATTGTATTAAGCAACAAAAAAACGCCATAGTCAGTAACACCAACTTTTTTTACTACTACCGGAGTAACTATAATAGTAAGAAGAATTGGTAAAACAAAACCCAAAAAAGAATACGAGGAATTTTTTAAAGTTTTATAGGAAAGTGATTTTGTATCCATATACAACTTACCAGTTTTTAACTTTTTCCCGAGTTTTTGCTTTAATTTTTTGATAAGTCTCAACCGCCTTTTGCTCAACCTTGGGAGAGACTAAACGTAAAATTTCATGCCCCATTATTCTGTACTGCTTACCTATCTTATTTGCCCTAAGCAAACCTTTTTTAAGCATTCTCTTAATTGTGCTATTACTAACTTTAAGGAGCAAAATAGCTTCTTTGGGCGTATAAACTTGGTTTGGTTCAATTGCTGGCATATAGTGATATTTAAGTTCAGTGTATCAATAAGTACCATTAGGTGTCAAATGGGGTCAGAATACTTTAATTACTAAAATTATCCGGAAAAACATTTAGGGGACTTGTGGCGGAATGTAAGATTTTAGTTAGAAAATCTCGGTTGCTATAAGCATTTAATTTGGAACCACGGCTGAGCATATCCACAAATAAACGTAAATAAGCCTTTTCTGACGCATGAGCCGCATCTGTCGCTTCGTCATCAGAAGCACCCAAAGACTTTAAGTCCGCATAATCATAAAACTCAAAATCGTGCTCATCAAACAGTGGCTTTATTTTACCTGGCGCGTCTAAAAAATAATTGTATTTTCCCGAATCATTCAACTGCTGATAAACCTGGTGCGGAAACGGGGCTACAAAACCAATAACTTGGATCTTTCGTTTTTTACATTCGTCTAAAAAAAGCTTTAATTCGTTTAATGCTGCCTCGGAAACCTCCTGGCCATAAGGCAAGTTTTCATCCCCTGTTTCTATCCAGCGCCGGGCTGCCGCAAAATCAAAACCGCTGGGCATAGGCGCTCGCCCTAAAACATACTGTCCGTCATAGTAACTACCATCATTCCTAAAGCCTTTAAGTTGCACAATAGCTTCCATGCCCAAAAGTTTTTCGCTTTCATCTTGTTTTTTAAAAACTTGCTGCAAACTAAACTTATGCTTTATAAAATAATGCCTGTAAACATGCCCCCAAGATGAGACAAAAGAACTGACTTGATTGCTAAAACCCATTGGCGACATTAATTTTTTTCCGCCTTGGTCTTTATTCACATATGTCGCAGCATTAAAAAATTGTTGATTTATATCTACAATTAAAATTTTTGGCTGGTTTTCATTAGGAATGAAATCTAAAAAAGTACGGAAATCAGGCAAGCTACTTACCGCTAATCCGGCATTATAAAATTTTACCTGGGGATTAAAAAATTCAGAGCGAATCTGCAAAACTCGGGAATCACCCAAAGCTAATATTTCCGGCTTATAGTAATTGGTAGAAGCCACCTTTAAAGACTTTAAATACCCCCCGTAAGCCGGCCCATACAAGACGTGTTTTTTGTCATTTACCGCCAAAGAAATAATTTTATTTGGCAAAGTAAGTTCCCCTGCCCTAAGCAAAATTAAAAGAGGAAAAACTAACAATATAAAAAGCGGTAATAAAAATAAAAAAAGTTTAAAAAAAAATCTGTGCATAAATACTAAAAGTCTCTAGATTCCACATTTAATTTGTGTCCGGGTTTAATAAAAAAATTCTTGCCCGAACAGCTGTTAAAGGGCATATTTAGAATCTGATTTAATGTTTCGGCTACCTGGTCTGGTGAAATTAACTGCCCGCCCTGCTGCTCTTTTATAAAGTCAATTAAACGCGGGGGTAGATCGCTATTTAGCTTAGTTTCCATAAACCCCGGAGCAAGGGCACATACTGCAATTTGTTTTTTTTCTAATTCTTGTTTAAAAATTTTTAGCATGCCTTTTAAGGCATACTTGGCACTAGCGTATCCTGCCATGCCCATGGGGGCTTCTTTATTTTCCACTGCCTCTGTACTTATTGCAACCAAATGTCCAAAACCCTGATCTTTCATGAATTCTGCGGCAGATTGTAAAAAAACAAACCCACCAAAAATATCAACGGAAAAAGACTGAGTAAAATCTTCTGCTGAAATATCTAAAATTCTTTTTCTTACTATTCTAGAAACTGCTGTATGGACTGCGGCTGAAAAAGAACCCAAATTTTCTTTGGCCAGCCTCACAGCTTGTCTAATTTGTTCCGGCTGGTTAAAATCACAATTTAAAAAAATGCCTGAAAAATTTTCCGGCTTCTTTCGGCCAAGCATAGCAACTTGCCAGTCCTCAGCCTGCAGCTTTGAGGCAAAGGCCATAGCCAAGCTTCCGCTGCCGCTAATAATAACAGTTTTGTTGTTCATTATTTTAATACTTTAACCAAAGCTTCGCCCTCTACATAAAGCTCATTACTTTTCTTGTCCTTAAGCACTGTTTTAATGCTTAATAAATTTATGCTTTCAGTTTTATGAACCACCAAACCAGAAACAATAACTTGGGTGTTCGGCCGCACTGCGGACTTAAAATTTAAAGTCTGCTTTAAATATAAACAGTACTTCCCCGGCAAGTGCATACCCAAGAGCCTGGAAAACAAAGCCCCGGCTATCATGCCGTGGGCAATAGTGCCTTTAAATTCAGTTTGCGAGGCGTATTCTTGCTCTGTATGAAGCGGGTTATAGTCTTTTGACAGCTCTGAGAATTTGACAATTAGCTCTTCTGAGATAATTTCTTCAAACTCCGCACTGTCGCCGACATTAAATTCCGAAAAGGTTTTATCTGCCTTAAACATTTAGATTTATTCCTTTCGAGCTGACTAGTTTTACCGCATCACTAAAATTTTTAACCGCCATAACTTCGTCAAAACTGAATTTTAAGGCAAATGCTTTTTCGATTTCAGTAACTAAAATTATGGCATTTAAAGAATCCCAGGCAGCGCAGGTGTCTGGAGAAAGTTCTTCGTTAACCTTATCTATTGGTAAATTTAAAACCGTAGCAAAAATTTCTTTTAGTTTTTCCATATTTAAATATAGTTAACAGTTATTGATTGATTGACTTTGGGGTTTTTTAGCGTACAATATTCAGACACATTTAAACTAAACTCCTTTAAGCCCTCTAACGCTTGTATTTGTTTAAAACCAAAATCCGCTAAAAAGTTTTTTGCGGGTTCATTTTTCATAGTGGAAATAAATTCTGCTTCTAAAATTTTTGCATCATAATCTTTATAAATTTTTCTTACAATAAAGTCCATAAAGCTAAATTCCACTCCTCGCCCCAAAACCCGGCAGCTCATTAGCAAAGTATCTAAATAAAAAACTTTTTCCGCAGACTCTTTAGGTTTAATTATAGCCAAAGCAGTTATGCCATAGTCGCCAAATTTGTCTGTAATGTTACATGAAAAAATAAGTCCATTTGTCATAAACTCCTGTATTTGTGGCATACTATAACGCTTGGTAGTTATATTGAACTGATTGGTCTTTAAAGTAAGCTGTGAAATACGAGGGATGTGTTCTTCTGCATTTAAAGAAATGTCTAATTTTATGCCTAAGTCTGCAATAAAATCTTCTAGGTTTGTGGATTTTTTTTGTAAGTCCTGTCTTTTTTGCTCCTCTTTGTACTGCTGGTTTTTCTTTAAATCTTCGGCAGTTGCGCGAAACGGGCTAAAAACTGCCAAGCTATAAAGAATATTTATATAACTTTCTGGCTCTAAACCTAGCTCGGGGACTAAAACCTCAGGTAAGCGACTTCTTACAAATTCTCGTTGCAGAGGATCGTCGTCTAAAAAAACAAAACTGTCTAAACCTAAATTCAGCTGTTTGGCTAAATTAATTAAATTTGTAGCCTTATCTTCCCAATTAGCAGTTATTGCTGCAAAATGATTTTTTTGTAAAATCATATGAGGATTCTTTTCAAACACCTCCTCTACATCGGCCATATTATTTTTACTATTTATTGCCAACAAAACTCCAGCCTTTTGGTATTCTAAAAGCGCGCGTTGAAAATTCTGGAATGCAGCCCCTGGGTAATTCGGTCCAACAGCAATTTGTAAAGGACCTAACTCCCCTACCACACCTCCCCACAAAGTATTATCTAAATCTAGCACAATAACTTTTTTTGCCTTGCCGCTTAAAGCCAAAACGTAAACCAGCCACTCTTCGGCCAAGCTGGTTAAAAATTCATTTGTGAACGGTGTATCAAACGCGTACATTCCCCTAAGGTCACGGGCCGACTTTTCACCGTGCAAATAAACTAAACGGTTTAAATCAAAAACTTCCAAATTTGAATATTTTTTTGCAAGTTCCCAAAGTTTTAAATTAAAATCCTGCGCCCTGGCAAATAATTCGTGATTTATAACATGATTACCGCGCGGACCGTTGTAAGGCAGTAAAAAAGTATTTACTACCACGGTGCTCGAAACTTTTGAAACATAATTCTCTAAATCAGAAAGTAATTCGCCGGTATACGAATTACTTCCGGAAAATTCCGAATTCATATAAAAATTTTGGTCAAAAAGAAAGAAAACTAACCGACGCGTTTGCCAAATCTCATGGCTGGAATTTTTAAGAGCAAACCCATATTGTTTGTAAGGTGTTTTATAAATTTTTGGCTTTATACTATTTTTTATAAGCACTCCGTTTAAAAGTTTAACTAAAACGTCGTCTGTAAAATTAGTTACCAAGCCAATTTCAAAATTATCCGTAGCGGAATCTAAGGGTTTGTAATTATTTGACAGTTTTAAATATTCTAAAAAACTCATAGACTTTTGTATACAACAGCCATTGCCGCAACCATACTTTCGGAATGCGAAAGACTCGCCGAAATAAAATAGGATTTGAGCGAAACTTTTTGCATTACAACCTGCGGACGAGCGTTAATTGAGGTAATTTCCAAGTCCGACATATTGGCGTTTTCCGGTAAAGCCTTAATAACCGCCTCTTTGAGTGCAAAACGAGAAGCTAAAAACTGGTTCTGGTCCCTGCTTTTTGCCATTAAGTGGAGTTCACGTGGGCTTAAAACTAATTCTGCTACCCGGTCAAAATTTTTCAGGTCATAAAAACGTTTTAGTTCAATAATATCAATACCTGTAAATATTTCCATAAAGCTGTATTTTGAATTATTTTTTTGCGGCGTCTACTTGTTTTTTCACCCATTCATACATATTTTGCATCCCGTCTTTGAGCTTCATAGTCGGCTGCCAGTTAAGTTTTTTTCGTATGAGTTCGTTATGCGAATTTCGACCCTTAACCCCCAAAGGCCCTGGCACATGCTTAATATTTAATTTTTTACCGGAAATGTCTATTACCATTTTGGTTAAGTCGTTTATGGTTATCATTTCTTCTGAGCCTATGTTTAAGGGTCCGTTAAATCCATCTGTCCGCATAAACCGCAAAATACCTTCCACGCACTCGTCGACATACAAAAAAGAGCGGGTCTGATTACCATCACCCCAAATTTCCACTTCCGTTCCGTCTTTAGCCAAAGCGACTTTCCTGCAAATGGCGGCCGGAGCTTTTTCCCTCCCGCCTTGCCAGGCAGTTTCCGGGCCAAAAATATTATGAAACCGCGCGACTTTGGTATTTAATCCATAGTTTCGGTTAAAAGAAAAATAAAGTCTTTCGCTAAATAATTTCTCCCACCCATATTCACTGTCCGGGTCAGCCGGATAAGCCGAAGATTCTTCGCACATAGGGTTTTGTGGGTCCATTTGATTACGGCTTGGATATATACACGCGGAAGAAGAATAAAAAATATTTTTTATTCCGGCCTTGTGAGCATAGAAAGCCACATTTAAATTAATGGTAGCGGAGTTATGCATGACATCGGCATCATGCTCGCCGGTAAAAATATATCCGGCTCCGCCCATATCGGCCGCTAGCTGATATACTTCGTCAAACGGCTTACTTGACCCATTAGGCTTTTCCATAACTTTTGAAACAACAACTACATCCCGCAAATCTCCGACTATAAAGTCATCGGCCTTAGTTTCACTAAATTCAGGACGCTTTAAATCTACCCCCCTTACCCAATAGCCTTCTTTTTTTAGACGACTAACTAAATGACTTCCAATAAACCCGCCCGCACCGCACACTAATGCTGTTTTCATAAAATTAGATTAATTCCAAAGCTTGGAATATTTTTTCAAAACGTTTTTGATAAGTATGATCTTTCATTGTCTTGTTAAATCCAGCCTTTGCAATAGCCACTCTTTCCGCCTCATGACTTAAGTAATATTTACTTTTTTCCACTAAATCATTAACGTCTGAAAATTCAACTACCTCTTTTCCAGGAATATAATACTCATTAATACTGTCATCTGCCTTGCCGGTTAGTAAAAACCCTCCCGTAGCCATAACTTCAAATACCCGGCCCTTTATTGGGTTTTTTTGGGTACCTTTCATAGCCTTTAAATTGTCGGCCAAATTTTGTCCTACAAATTTATACTTACCCAGCTCCTTTACCAGAAATAATTTTATTAAAGATTTTATTTTCTCTTTACTCCCATGAAAATAGGTTTCGGAAAAATTTAAATTTACTTTACTAAAAGAAAAAATTTCAAGCATTTTTTGATGGTTAACCCTTCCACCCTCCCACCCGCTGCCAAAAGCCTTTACCGGCAAGCCTGCTTTTCGCAATGCCTCTACATAGCTTCCGCGTTTGCCGTATTTTTGCCCAACAAAACTTAAGTCTAAATCCCCTGGATTTTGAGTCTGATCTTGCGGAAAATACAAAAACGGATTGGCTGCCCATTGAGTTTTTATAACATTGGTTATACCGTAAGACTTATAAATTTCCGGCGCCTGTGAGTCGGTCGTAGACACCATAGTAAATAAAGGTGCCCAAAACCTGGAAAAAACCGGTATACGCCAATGGTCGTCGGCAAACCAATTAAAAGTTTTAGTTTTTGTCTTACGGGTAATATAATCTATAGTAGATTTTTTTATTTCCTCAGAAAGCAAAAAGCAAAATAGCAAATCCGGTTTTGTTTCCTCTACTTTTTTTATAAGTTTTTCATTCATACTGTCCCTACCCGCTTCCCAAGCCTCCTCGTCCACAGCAAAAAAGTCCGCCTCAACGTCTGGCATTTTGCTTAAACAATCGTAAAAATTAGTATGCTCAACCGAAAGACCCCGGTCTTTCTGGCCATAATCATATTTTAAAGCTGCAAATAAAACTTTTAACATAAGTGCAGATATTATAACAAAAAAACATGCTTTCGGATACGTCGTAATATCAACTAAATATCCTAATATCTTTTAATATCTAGGTAAAGATATTTGATATTAGGATAATGGAAAACTCACTAATCTTTGAAATTTAAAGTGTAAACCCAGCCTTTTGCGCGTCTTGGTAGAACATTTTAACCGTATCAAGCGACAGCTCTTTTAGGTCTTTGCCTTTCATACTAAGTTTTTTTAAAATATCTTCCGGTACGGTAATAATATGGCAGCCCACGGCTTCTGCCTGAGAAACATTTAAAATTTCCCTGGTACTAGCCCATAAAATTTCAGCTTTGGGTAAGCCTTTATAGTTAGTTACCGCGCGCTGCATTATAGGCATTGGATCAACTCCTGTGTCCGCTATCCTACCGGCAAATATTGAAACTATAACTATATCTTCCTGTTTTAAAATAGCCCGTAGCGCGTCTATTTGTTCGTTAGTTAAAATTGCGGTTACGTTAATTTTTAATCCGGCATCTAAAAGTGTCCTAATAAGCGGCAAAGAACTCTCCCCTTTTGTGTTGGTAATTGGAATTTTAATATAAGCATTCCCGCCCCATGAACCAATTATTTTGGCCTGCCTTTCCATTTCCGAAAATTCGTCGGCAAAAACCTCAAAAGAAATTGGCATATTGCCAATAACTGCCAAAACCTCTTTGGCAAAATCTTGGTAATTTTTTACCCCAGCTTTAAACATTATGGTGGGGTTAGTGGTCATGCCCTCAATTATGCCAGGATACTGCTTTAAAGCCTCTAAATTGGCCGAGTCTAAATATATTTTCATGGTCTGAAATTTAAAAATAAAAAGATTTAAAGATTAAAAATTGAGATTTCAAAACCTTTCTATTTTTCTATTTTTAGATCTTTAAATTATAGAGTTAGCATACCACCTGCTGCTATTATCTGCAAGGCATTGTGCCAAACCCTAGCTTACGATAAAATAGATTTAGATATATTTATTAATATAAAGATATTAAGATACTAAATGAAAATCTTATATATTATTACTCAGGCAGATGGGGGCGGGGCTCAAAAATATGTTTTAACTTTGGCCAAACATTTTAAGGGCATTATTGCGGCCGGCGAAGAAGCAGAAGAATTGTTTGTGCAAGCCGCCAAGCATTCCATAACTACTTACCGCTTAAAACATTTAAAAAGAAATATAAATTTGTTTAGCGATATTGTCGCGCTTTTTGAAATTAGAGGGCTTATAAAGGCTTATAATCCGGACATTGTGCATTTAAATTCCAGCAAAGCAGGCTTTCTAGGAAGTCTAGCGACAATATTCTTAAAAACCAAGGTGGTATTTACGGCGCACGGTTTTATATTTAACGAACCAATGCCGTTTTGGAAAAAAAACTTATACCTAGCTTTTGAAAAAAATGATTCCGACTTTAGGGATTTTATAATTACCGTTTCAGACGCGGACAAAAAATCGGCTTTAGATGCTGGTTTAATAGACCCAAAAAAAATAAAAACTATTCACAATGGAATAGAAAAAATAAATTTCCTTTCTCATAATCAGGCTCGCAAAGAACTTGGTCTGCCAGAAGATAAAAAAATTTGGGTAACTATTGCCAACGACTACGAAAGTAAGGGTCTTAATATTTTTGAATCATTTAAGCCAGCCAGTGGTACAATGATTGCGGTTATAGGTAATACCCCCAAGAGGCAATCATCGGAAGAAATTAAATTCTTAGGGCCAAAAGAAGATGCTTCTAAATACTTAAAAGCTTTCGATGGCATGATAGTTCCATCAAAAAAAGAAGGTTTCCCATATGTAGTTTTGGAATCATTGGAGGCTGGACTTCCTGTTATTGCCAGCGCTGTCGGAGGAATACCGGAAGCATTAGGAGACGCTGGGATACTAATAGAAAAAATGGACGGTAAATCTTTAGCGGAAAAAATTGAAAAAGAATTTTTAAACGAAAATAAAGCAAAAGAACTTTCACAAAAAGCCCTAGAAAGGTCTAAACTTTTTACCGAAGAAAAAATGCTGAGCGAAACTAAAAAAGTTTACGAGTATCTTCTAAAATAAATAAATACCCCTTTTAAGGGGTATTTATTTATTTTAATATATTTTGTAATTTTTCTTTTAAACTGGGGTCGGTTTCCATAAGTTTTTGCGCTAAGATGCTTGCCTTTTCTTTCTCCCCTGCCTCAATATATACCTGAATTAAAAATAGGTAAATGTCTTTATTTTCCGGATCGAGACTAACTATATTTTCCGCAACTTGTACCATTCGTTCTTTATTTCCGGTTTTTCTATAGTACTCTAAAAGCCATTTTAAAGAGTCTGTGCTAGGAAACTGATATTTTTTGTCTAGCAGCATTTCCGAAAGTTTAATAGCAGCCTGCAGATCTTGGTCTTTTAAAGCTATTGAAAGCTGCCATTTTATGTCTAAATTTTTCGGATTTAATTCCGACATTATATTACCAATTTTTACTCCTTCGGTGACATCTCCAGCAATCATTTTAATCTGAAAAAGCGCGGACATAGCTTCTGTGCGCTTTGGCGCAAGCTCCACCGCTTTGTTTATAGCATCTAAAGCCCTTGGGTCAATAGAACCGTTATTAAGATAAGAAGAATTTAAGTATAGGCTAGATAATTTTTGCCAAATTATAGGGTTATTGGGGTTTTGCTTTACCACACCCTCAAGCGCCAGAATTGAATGGTTTACAACGGTATCAACAAAATCTTTACTCATTTTTCCAGGACTCCTTAAAATACCCACTGCAAAATCCTGGTACTTACTTGCAGTTTCAGTTTGGTCAAAATTAAAAGGATTATTTACCGCACTCTGAAAAAATTTCTCAGACAACGCTGGGTCTGCGCTAACATAAGCGTAACCATAGTTTGTGTCAGCCGAAGCATAAAGCGGCATTATGTTGCCTGCCCACAGCACATAAATAGCTAAAATTAACGAGACAAAGAAAGCAGAAAAAGATAAGCCTGCTCCCGCTTGCCAAAAATTAGCCGCAAGCTGTTTGTTTTTCTTTGCTTTACTGTTGTCTGGAGTAAGAATTTTTTCCCACAAATAAGCTCCGAACGAAGCAAAAATAAAGAACGATATGCTTGCAGAAACTGTATCAAAAACGAACAGGTTTTGAATTTCGTAAGCAAGTAGCCCGGCTAACAGCGCAGAAAACCCAACCAAGCTTACGGCTCCAAACTTTAAAGCTTTATAAAAAGCCCAAATACACGAAAGTAAAATTCCTAAGTAAGCTAAAAAGCCCACAGCTCCGCTGGTAACCAAAACTTCTAAAATATAGTTATGAGGCTTGTCAAACCAAGACGGGTCGTAAATATAAATTTTTGGATTAAAATATTTATTACCCACCACATAATAGTTTTCCGCTCCGGTTCCAAAAACTGGGTAGTCTAAAAATCCCCTGGCAGCCACTCGCCACTGTATTAAACGAGCTTCGGTGTTACTGTCCCTTAACTGAAACACGCGCCTTACCATACCTTGCGGCAAAAGATTGCTGTTAAAATAAAGCCCTATACCCAAAGCCAAACAAACAACAGCCCCCACAAGGCTCCAGGTTTTTGCTTTACTTTTTTTAGCCAATATTATAGCTGAAAATATTGCTACTAAGCCGCCTAAAATTAAACCTACGACAGCGCCTCTGGTACCTGATAAAAAAATACCGATAAGCTGTAAAAAGGAGCAGAACAATAACAAATATTTTACAAAACCTTGTTTTCTAAACGCCCAAAAAATTCCCAAAAACATAATAGGTATAATATAGCTTGGAAAAAAAATCGGATTTCCGAAAGTGGCGGAAATTCTAGGCAAGGAGGGGTCCGGCACCCACGGCTGCATACCCAATCTTACAAAGATTGCGTAAATAGAAAGCACGGTGGCAATGGTTATGTTGGAATATAGAATGGTTTTTAAAAAACTAAAGTTTAACTTACCTAAAACTACAATATAAAAATATAACAAAGTAAGGTGAGTCATATAAAACACGCCGCCCATTCTTTCAAAATTTCCCCACATTGCTTTTTGAAAATCTACGCCTACAATAGCAGAAACAAAGTTTAAAAGTAAAAATAGCAATACAAAAATATGCAGCGGGTTTTTTATGCTTGGGCGGGCTTTTGGCTCGCTAAATAAAATATAAACAAAAAACGGCAGACCTAAGTCAACCATTATACGAAAATAAAAAGCCTTACTGGTTATAAACGGAAATAAAAGGTCCTTAAATACCCAAAATGGCGTTAAGAAGCTTAAAACCGTAAAAAAAAGCAAGGCATAACCTGAAAATTTTAAAAATCCTTTATTTTGCATTTACATATTGTATCACATTCCTCAAATACTAAAAAACGCCCCGGGTAGGGCGTTTTATTATACTTATTTCGTTTTAATAAAAGTTACCACTTCCTGACCTTCAGAAAGGCCATTTTGTATTTCTACCAGTCCCCCGTCGGCCTCCATACCGGTGGTAACTTCTTTTTGCTCGTAGGTCTTTTTTACAGAGTCCTTAATTACCCGAACATACTTTTTACCATTTTGGTTTATTACGCTGCGCAATGGCACTGTTAAAACTTTTTCTTTAGCGCCGGTTAATATGCTTATATTGGCTGTCATACCCGGTTTTATTTCTTCTAGCTTGTCTAATGAAATAGTAACTTTATAATTCACCACTCCGGAAACTAAAGTAGAAGCCGGGTCAACCGCTGAAACTTTGGCATTAAACTTCCGGTCAGTCCCAAGCGCGTCAAAACTAACTTCAACCTTTTGATCAGGCTTAACAGAAGCAATATTAGCCTCACTAATATTCGCTTCAATATGCAAATTATCTACGTCTTGCAAAATAATAACCTGCTTGGAAGCAGAGGCTAATTCGCCAGGTTTTACGTCTACCGATGTAATTGTCCCATCGGCCGGAGCCCGAATTATAGCATTCTCTAAGTTAGCAGCGGCCGCTTGCAATTGTCCTTGTGCGCTTAAAACCTGGGCTTCAGCGACTTTTAATTCAGCTGGTGTAGCTTGCTGCTTTTTTAACTCTAAGGCCGCCTGAGCCGAAGCTACTGCGTTCTGAGCCGCAGAAACCGCAGAGCTCTGGGTTTGCAAAGAGGCCAAATAAGCTGAGTTATAAGTTACATAAGTTGAAGCTTGCGTATTAGGCACCGACACCGTCCAACTATTATTGGTAGGTACAGCAGTTGTTGAAAATTGAATATACAAACCCAAAGTTCCAAGTGGCTGAGGCGAAATATCTACAATTCCGCTGCCCGTTTCTAGACCACTATACTGAAAACGTAACCCACTGCCCGTAGCATAAATCATTACCTGATAACTGCCAATATTACTGCCGGTGTACGTACCGCTAATTGAGGCTGTTGCCGACCCTGAATTGCCGGAACCTGGCAGCGCTGTTAACCCAGTGTTAAGCAAGGTCTGGTAAGCATTTTGGACTAAAGTAGCTTGTTGTTTTATAGTATTTTCCAAACTTTGCTTTGCATTGTCTAAAGTAACCTGAGCCACCCTAACTTCCGCGCTACTACTGCCATCTAAAACTCTTTGGTAGTTAGCCTGAGCCTGAGCCAAAGCGCCTTGCGCCTGAGTATAAGCAGCGGCTTGAGAACCTTGAATTAAAGAGGCTAACACTTGACCATTTTTTACTTTACTACCAACTACTACATTAACTCGCGCCACTGTGCCAGCAGAATTAAAACTTAAAGCTAAATCTGTAGTACTAGTTACTTGGCCGGTAGCCAAAACCGTTTGCTTTAAGTCCTGTTTTTTTACGGTATCGGTTTGAATGTCGGCGTTAGGTTTATTTTTATTTTTTATTACATTATATGAAATTAGAATAAGCACTAGTGCAAAGACTATGCTCTTCTTTTTATTATTTTTTATCCACTCGTAAAATCTTGTAAACATATAGAAATATTAATCACATTTAACTATACCATAAAAAACCTATTATTTCAAGCTTTTTATAAACTTTTCCATTTCCTCTTTTCTGCTAGGATCTGACTTTTCAACCTGTTGTGCCAGCAGGCTTGCGTGTTCGAAATCGCCTATTGCGGCATAAGCTTTTGCCAAATCTACATATAACCCCAATTCATTTGGCTCTATCTCAACAGCTTTTTCTAACAAAGGTATAACTTTCTCAAAATCTTTTTTTTCTTGATAATATTGAATATACCAAGCAAACTGCTGTAATTGGCTAAATTTAAACCCAGCTGCAATAGCCTCATCCCCGGCCTTGACCGCTTCTTTAATTTTTCCGTTTAAAAAATAAGCCATAGCCACTTGCCAACGAAGCTGGGGGTTGTAAGGATTTAATTCCGCGATTTTCTCAGCCGCACGTGACAAGTTCTCCCAATCTTTTAAATATCCAAAATATTGGATTTGAAGCTGAAGTATTTCTGCCCTATTGGGAGCGAGGGCGATTGCTTTTTCTATTGTCTCCTTACTCCCTTCAATACCTTGGCCATGAAAAACCGACCGGTTCATTTCGGCAATAGCCAAAGTCATCCACAAAATAGGGTCATTTTTTACCTGGCTGCTCACAATCTGCTGATTTGCAATAGCTCTATCTAATTCTTCAGAAATAAAAGCCTTATCTACATTAGTATTATTATTAACAAGCCCGGAAGCAAACCGAGAATAATAGTTTGCGGTTTCGCGTCTGCCTAAATTATAAGGTTGAGACAGAGCCGAAAGAAAATTTTGCTTGGCTTTTAAAGGGTCTTGTTCGGCATAAGCTTGTCCATAATTTATTCGCTTTGCGGCAATCATAGAACTAAAATTTGAAGCGTATTGCATATATGCCATAGCCAGACACATTACCACAAATACACCCGCAGCAATGGGAGGTGAAAAAATAGGACGACTGTTTTCCGCCCCTTTATTTTCGGAGTTTCCCGCCCACATAAATACCGCAATCCCCAAAAATGCATATATTGTCATGCTCGCCGATACAGTATCAAACACAAAAAAATTCTGGCCCTGGTAAGCAATTACTCCGGAGACAAGAACGCACATCTCAATCAAACTCAAAAGACCATTTTTATATGCGCGATAGAAAGCATAAATGGAAAGAATAAATATGGCCGAATAGGAGACAAAACCAAACAAGCCGGTGGTAGCCAAAACTTCAACCAAAAAATTATGCGGCTTGTCAAACCAGGAAGAATCATATTTATACATTTCTGTATCCCAATAGGTATTGGAAATAAAATAATAATTTTCCGGACCTACGCCCAACAGCTTCCTGTCATTAAAACCCTTTAAAGCCGTACTCCACTGAATTAAACGGGCTTTGGAGTTACTGTCCCCCAAATTAGTAAGTCGGTAAAATACGGAATCTTGAGGAAGTTTAGCTCGAAAAACAAATAACCCGGCGGCGACTATAAATAAAATAACTATAAAACCTAAGCTACGATTTCTCAAACCAGGCTTACCTATTAAAAATCCATAAATAATTACTGCCGCAATGAGAGCTACTACTAAACCTACAAACGCGCCTCTCGTCCCGGAAGTATAAATCCCGAGCAGTATTAGAAAAGCAGCAAAGCTATACATTATTTTCAAACTCCGAACTTCTTCCCTAAGCGCAAAATAAACAGCAAGGGACAACGGGATAATTAAAAAACTTGCGAAAAAAATAGGGTTGCCGAAAGTTGAAGATATACGAGTAGGCGCGGAAGTATCTAAAACAATACTTGGACCACCAAACCAAGAGGAAAGACCGTTTAACGTAATTAAAACCGAAACACCAATAAAAAATTGAATAAAACGTTTCAAATATTCCTGACCCGCCTGGCCAACTAATTGTACATAAAAAACAAAAACTGTTAGATGAGCTAAATAATATACTCCACCCATACGTTCAAAATAGCCGAGCAAACTTCTTTCTGGGTTAACCCCCAAAATTGCCGAGGCTACATTGACTAATAAAAAAGCCACTACCGCCAGGTTAAGGGGATTTTTTAATTTTGGCCTAAAAACAGGGTCGCTGAAAACTAAATACAAATAAAACGGCAGCGCGGCTTCAATAACAATACGGAAAAAAAACGCTTTGCTGGTAATGTAAGGAAAAAGCAAATCCCGGAATGACCAAAAAGGGGTCAGGAGAGAAACAAATACCAAAAATATAAAAATATTAAAAATAATTTTTTTCATATATTAAAAAATCTATACACTTACTTTTTTATTAGCCCCTGTAAGCGCTTTGCTTCCTGCTCAAAAAGGCCAGCTTTTTCCGGATATATTTTTGCTGCTTCCAACCATAAATTTTTAGCTTCTTCCAATTTTCCCGCCTGTTCTAAGAACTGGGCATACTTGGTTAGAATATCAACCGCTCGATTTGTTTTACTTAAGGCATTTTCATAAATAGTTCTCATTTCAGCCTCCCCCACATTCATACCCTGTCGCAAGGCTATATACCTAAGCCAGGTATCCGTATTTTCAGGGTTACTTTCAGTAGCTACTTTCAGAACTTTTATTGCGTCTTCCAGTTTACCGGCGTCAATAAAAATAAGCGACAAGCCTACTAAAGCTTGCTCATTTTTTGGCTCGCTCTTTAAAATCAAATCATACATATTTTTAGACTCTTGCAGTTGTCCCAAACCATAATACTGCTGAGCTAAATACATACGGGTCTTTATTTGCTCTAATTGGTAATTTGGGGTGGAAGGTTTTAACGTCTTAAAATAATCGTTAGCCGTTTTAATCCTGTCAAAATAAACTTTTTCCTGGTCTGGGCTTAAACTAACGACTCTGTTCTTTAAATCGTTTATTCCCAAATCGGTCTTGTTGTTCTGGTTTTTATTCAACCACCAACCCGCAATTCCAAACAAAATTACTAAAATGATTATTAAAATAACAATAAATTTTTTTTGCATATATGTAAGGTTACTTTACTAGAAACTGCTTACTATTTCAAGGGTCTAGATTAACAAAAACCCCTCTGAAAATTCAGAGGGGTTTTGCCTAAATTTACGTAATTTAGATACGTGCAACTAAAACAATGCTTATTTGACCAAAGTCTGAGAATCTGTTGGAAGATTCTTAACTAAGAAGTCGTTGTTCCAATCGGATGTGGAGTAAGAGTGGCTTTGAGCCGCTAAATCAGACCACACGAAGGAAGCAGATGTAATAGTAGCGGCAGAAGCGTCAGTCGGAGCTACAAAGCTAGACGGCTGAGCAATGTACGTGGCAACATAGTCGCCAGTAGTACTGCCACCAGTTACAGTCGCTTTTAAGACGTAGTTCTTAGCGCCACTGATTTGTTGTTCATTGAGCGCATCAAACTGCAAAGTCTTAGCGGAGTAACTTGTAGTTACAGAACCAGTTATTTGGGTGTTCGTGTCAGCATCCCATAGGGTTACGCTAGACAAGTTGGACACGCCAGAAGAGGTGCTGTAAGTAAACTTCAATTTATACCATCCAACTGTGCCGGTTCCACCAGAAGAGATGGAGAACTTAGCCAAAGTGTTTGTGCCACCAGGTTGTAATACGCCAGTAGGCAAAGCTACGTTGGTAATAGTCGGAATAGCCTTGTAAACATACAAGTTGTTGCCAATTACACCAGTACCGGAAGTGGTAGTGGTAATAGCGCCTGTAGAAGACGGGGCGCTCTTGTATGAGTGTAGGTTTACTCTAACGTTTTCACCGGAACTGCCGGCACCGGTTCCTACTGAACCTAACTGTAAGTCTACAGTTAGAATTTTAGTAGAGTTAGCCGGAATGACAATTGCCAAATTGCTAAAGGTAGTAGAAGCAGAGCCTGGCTGAGTAGCCAAAACTGTACTACCGTCTTTTAGCATCACGTTTTGCACGGTTGTGTTGTTCGGGATGCTAATAACTACTTCAGAAACTGTGAATTGGTCATTGGTTGTGGTCCACTTAAAGGCTGCAGCAGTCTTAGTCTGGTTACCAGCTGTAATAGCCGCAACCGGAGTAGACGGATCTTGTGCTGCAGTGACTGTAGCACTACCAACAGTAATTACCTGACCATCTACACCAGCAGTAACTGAGCCAGAGGAATTAACAGTTGTGCCATTCATAAAGAGTCTTGCCTTAAAGGTGTCAAGACCATAAGGGGAACTCGGAGTGTTTATAGTGGCCCAAACTTCAACTGCAACAGTGGTGTTCTTAGGTAATACATAATTGCTGGAGTAAGTGGAAGTAGAACTGCCTCCACTAGTAGCTGTGACGCTTGACTTAATAGTGCCGTAACTGTTGCCGGCTATTTTAAGCTGAACGTCATTTAAGCTAGTCATTGTAGAAGAAGCCACAATAGCCAAGTCAATGCTAGAAACATTCACATCTTCAGAACTACTACCAGCTAAGTTAAAGGAACCTAACTTGTAGTTAGTTTGAGGAAGTGGGGTTGTTTGAGCAGCGTAGGTATTGTTCTTGGTAAAGGTAACACTGCCGGTTACATCTGTAAGCGGATTACCTGCAACTGCATTACCAGAGCTAGGAGCAGCAACATAGCCCAAAGAAACTAATCTTTGAACATTGCTTGTACCGTCGCCCATAATGTATGCGGTAACAGTGTCGTTATTACCCAAGTTGTTGGTACCGTCATTGTCATACATGTCAGCATGGACTTCCAAAGTAATTGGAGTTCCTGGCTGTACAGTGTAATTCAATGTGAATTGAGTACCACCGGCTGTGTAAGTATTGTTAGTGGTTTTGCTCAAAGTGGCTGTAGAGCCGTATTGAGTGCCGTTTATTAAAATACGGCCGTTGCGAAGGCTGCCAACAGTATTGTCGGAAGAAGTCGCACCAACTAACAAAGTTTCAATCTTCATAGGTTCACCATAGGCTGTAATTGTGTACTTAGCCAAGGTGACGTCTGAAGTACCGTCGGTAATATTACCGGAAGTGGAGTCTGAAGCTTTCTGAATACTTAAGCTACCAGAGTTTAGACTGTTCGAGGAAGCAGATCCAATCGGGTAAGTGTCAGAAGAAGCTACGGTTACGCCATATTGGGTATCCATAAATGCTACGTCTGCTTTGTTCCTGACTTGGAACTGGAAGTTCCTGGAAGACCCAGCAATTATGTCAGCTAAAACGCTGAAAATGCGGGTACCAGCCTTTAGAGTCTGGGGGGCAAAAGAGAAATATACATAACCATTGGCATCCATATTGGCAGTTTGGGCAACTTGAGTGCCGTCAATGCGCAAACGGAAGTTGTTTAGGTCAGAAGCGGTTACAGAACCAATATTGCGAATAATTAAGCGGGACAATTTCATGTCTCGGGTATTTATTGCAACATTGCTTCGCAATACTTCAACGTCTTTGGCTGGGTCAAAGCTGCCGCCGGTAGGAGTAAATGCTCCGAAATCAGCGTATGCTAAGTCTGAAGACTGGGAAACAGTAAACATGTTTCCAGAAACAGATACAGAAGCCGGGCTGCCGTTAGCAACAGTAAACGAAGTTAACTGTACGCCAACAGTCTGGCCAGCGGAAGTACCAGGAGCTATTTCAATAACAACCGAAACGGTCATACTACCATTAACGGTAAACAAACCGGTTGGGTTAGTGAAAGTAATTAAGCTGTTGCCGCCTACAGAGGCTGCGTCAGTTAATCTGGTGTCGCCATTAAAGAGGTAGGCGTTAGAAATAATAGTGTCAGGAGAAACGCCTGTTCTCTTTAACTGAACAGTGGTAACAGTGCCGTTACCAGAGAAGTTAAACTTAGCCAAAGTTACAACGCTTGCTCCAGGGGTAGAACCCGCGGAGAAAGCAGCATTGTGAACAGCTACAGTTTGTGCAGCCGGAGAGTCAGATGCCAAAGAAGCGGTGACATTACCAGAAACAACCGGGGGTTGATTCGGGTTATTGCTTAACGCTGTTGGGGACAATTGACCGGCTTGTCTTGCAGCCATAACACCGCTCATTGGAAGAGCTTTGTCAGCTGTGTTAGCCGGAACTACCTTGGCCCAGGAGTAACCCCAGGAGTTGAAGGTAGCCATGTCAGGAATACCGAGTACGCCGCTGTTGCCAACGAGCTTAACGGTTCCGTTGTCATTTACAAGCACGCCAGGGCGGTGAGCCATGGAAGCATTGTCAATGTTGGAGGTTTTGGTTAAGAAAGAAGAATCGCCGTATTGGGCATAGGCAAAAGAGAAGCCTTGGCCAGTAAAGACGGATTCAGCTGTGAAAGCAGCTTTTTGGCCGCCGGTTATTAAGGAACATTCGCCCTTAACATCGGAAGCTTTAGTCTCAGTTGCGCAGAAAATAGCGCCGTCCTGAGGAGGAATGAAAGCACCTTGAGGAAGAGCAGCGTCTTCAGCGTTAGCGTCCACTAGGTTTGCAAAAGAATTGAAACCATAAGAAAGGAACGCGCCGCCGGAGGTGTAAGCTCTTCGGGTACCTTCTGGAGAAATCATCCATACAGTGCCATCGGAGGTCTTGACGTTTGTGCCGACTGCGTGAGCCGCAGCTTTAGCAGCAAAAGGAGCAAGAGCCATGGCAGCGGTGGACAAAGCCATACCAGCTGCAAAGAGTTTCTTTGCTAAAGAATTTTGCATTTGTTTAATAAAACTTTCGTTTTCCACGTTTGATTATTCAATTGAGACAATCAAATTATATGGAAAAAATTAATTTGCACCCTCTAAACTTGAATTCTTGCCGTTCTAGAGTCCGGCAAAAACCTTATTTAAAAGATGTTTATTGAACTACCAAAAAGATTAACTAAATTAAGCGCTAAATATGCGCCTAATAAAAACGCCGCCAGATCGACCAGACTGTCGGGTTTATGTATTTTCCCCAAGCTATTGCTTAGATACATAAAATTATAGTCCCAAGCGACTTGTTAGTCCCCTTGGGTTCAATAAATAATGGTTAAAGAATAACATTCAATATCATCAACAATACTAAAACCAGTATTTCAATGTAATTTTGATATTGATTTCAGGACTAGTCACTATTCACTAGTAACTAATAACTGTCTTTCGTTATTCACAAGTAAAGACGGCTCTTTTACATGGTTGTTACATCGTCTAAACGACGGATTTTCCATATAAAAAGCCAGGCAAAATATACAAATTTGGGCTTAAATAAGCTTAAAACCAAAATTTATACCTTTTACTTGGCCATTTAATTTTACGTTCCGTTCTGTAAAAAGTAACATATCTTATAGCATTATAAGATATTGGTACATATTTGTCAAAACCAAATATTAATGCTAGACTTTGTAGGTTATTAAATTTCGGGATGTCGTATACCGGTAGTACGCTTGCTTTGGGAGCAAGTTGACTGGGTTCGATTCCCAGCATCCCGACCAAAAATACTCCTCATTCTGAGGAGTATTTTTGCGTTTAAATTATGTTCAATTTTACTTAATTTTATTTAATTTTGGTCAATTAAATAAGTGTTTATTCTTTGACAGTTCTTTAATTAGGTTAAAGGCTTCTTCCGCATTGTCTACTAAGTGGTAAATATTCATATCTTCTTTATTTATGGCATTATTTTGCTTATAAACATACTCCTCTACCCACTTAAGTAGCGGGGTCCAAAATTCTTTATTAATTAAAATAACCGGTACCGGACGAATTTTTCTAGTTTGAATTAGCGTAACCATTTCAAATAGTTCGTCTAAGGTACCAAACCCTCCCGGAAAGAATATGTAAATAGATGAAGCAGTTTCAAGCATTACCTTTCTTGTAAAAAAGAAAGAAAAACTTTCGTACTCTTTTACATACTGGTTAGTACGCTGCTCAAAAGGCAGTTTTATGTTTATACCTACGCTTCTTCCCCCAGCCTGAAAAGCACCTTTATTACCTGCTTCCATTATGCCAGGCCCCCCGCCTGTTATTATGGTAAAACCAGATTTTGAAAGCTTAAAGGCTAAATCTTCCGCTTCTTTATATACTCCATTTTTTAAACTAACTCTCGCGCTACCCATTATACTAACCGATTTTTTAAACTTTTTTAAAAAATCAAACCCCGCAATAAATTCGGACAATATTTTCATTATTGTCCAAGAAGAAACCTCGCGCGTATTGCCTTTTTTAAATAAATGCGGAAGCTCGGAAGCCGGAATACATATTTCCCTGCCTTGGGAAGTAAAACAAACTACGTCGTCAGGGTGGGAGTGGTGATTTGAAGATTTATTTTTGTTTGGACTAAATAACATAAGTTTATTTGTATTTTTATTTAAAGTGAAAAATTTTTATTGACAAGAATTAAAAGATTGACCAACATTGACATGATTACAAAATTCAAGTGCCCCCATTCTTGTCAATCATTTAAATCTTGTCATTCTTGTCAATTTCCCTACCCTAATCTTGTGTTGCTTCCCCACCTGCCGACACCGCAAAACCCGCTTCCATATCACTCGAATATTTTCCCTGTGACGCCAGTGAATTCATTTTAGCTCTGTGTATAAAAACTTTTTGAGCGGCTTCCATATTCTCCTGTTTTCCTCCCCAGGTTTTTGTTGCAGCGTCCTGAAGCGCACGAGCATAAGAAAAAGTTAAAGGCCAAGGCTGTTTGCCCATTTTATTTATGGCGTCTAAATTTTCTGTTGCTTCTATATCGCCCTGCCCGCCGGACAAAAATACCACGCCGGCCAAACTGTCCGGCAAGACCTGCTTAAACAATCCTACTGTGGCTTTTGCAATTCCTTCTGGGGCAGATTTGCTGCCAAAATTCTTACCCGGCAAAACCATGCTAGTTTTTAAAATTAACCCTTCCGGCATTACCCCAGCATTTTGTATTTCCTCAAATAGCGCTGTGAGTATTCTCTGGCTCGCGCTTCTTGCCTGCTCCATGCTGTGAGAACCTTCAAGCAGAACTTCCGGCTCAACCATAGGCACCATACCGGCCTCCTGCACAATTTTGGCATAGGCTGCTAAATCTTTGGCATTTTGGCGAATATTTTCTTCAGTCGGACCGCCCTCAACTATGGCTATAACGCTACGCCATTTAGTAAATTTAGCCCCTAAAGCTACATATTCTGCTAAACGTTCCGCTAATCCGTCTAAACCCTTAGTTAACTTTTCACCCTTGTCGCCAAAGTCCACAAGCCCCTGGTCAACCTTAATTCCCGGTAACATACCTTCACTATTTAAAACTTCAACGAATGACTTACCGCTAGATGTTTTCTGTTTAATGGTTTCGTCAAAAAGTATTACCCCGCTTACAAACTCCCCTTCCCCCGGCGCGGTTAAAAGCATTTCTCTAAAGGCTCTGCGGTTGTCTTCGGTGTTTTCTAAATTAATGGATGCGAATCTTTTCCCTACAGTATTCATACTCTCGTCCGCAGCCAAAATCCCCTTCCCCTCCGCCACAATTTGTTTTGCAATTTTTGAAAGTTCTTCTGTATTCATAAATAAAATAATTAATTCATTAAGCTTTTGTTGTTATAAAATCTTGCTTGAATTTTAGTGTTCTGGTAGGTAATGTAAAAACCACTGTCCTGTTTACGTTTTTACCCGGCTCTGGATAATAGTTATGGCCGCCTGGCGGAATTTCAATATTATTACCCCTATCGTAGTAAGACATTTTGTCCGACTGCGCAAAGGCTTCCGGCAATTTTTCCTTAAAAAATTTAATTAAAAAATCCGGGTCCGTTTTTAACGCCCTAAATATCATTGCAAGACTGGACGGAGATTGCTTCATTGGAGGCAAATTAAAACTTTTATACATACCAGCGCTATTAGAAGGCCCTATGTAGGCGTGTATATGAAGGGAAGTTGCTCTGCCGGCACCGTCCGCGCTAAATGATTTTCCATTAGGGGTGACGATTTCTATGTGTAAAAACGTTACTGGTCTACTTTTACCATTAAGTGGCATATAGACGTTACCTACTTCTGTCGTAAATAAATATTTCCACCCAAAACCTCTTTTGTCCTTTTCTACATTCTCCGCATCATAATCACGTCTTTTACTTAGGTTGCCTTTGCCCGAAATTTCGGCGCTTCTTAAAGGTATAAAATTTCCGCCTCTTAAACGACCGTCTCTTAATAACTTTCTAGTAAATTCTGTGCCAAATCTTTTAGCAAACTCCTTATAACCTTTACTAAGTTTAGTAAAAAATACTGCCTGTTCCCCCCGCTTTTCAGCTAATAAGTCTTCAAAGTTTATTCCCGTTCCTTCCAAGTCTGCCTGTGTTAATTGCCTATTGTCCTGCATTTGCGGATTTTCAAAAAACCTTTGAGCTTTTACCTGGACTAATATTTCTCCTGAATCTATTTGTTCTGACAAAGCCTGTTTAACAGTTTCTAACTCTTCTTGCGTTAGTTCAGGACTATATTCGGGTTTATGTATTTCATCTTCGTTTTGAATAGATGTTATTGGAATCTTTTCTAAGTCAGGCTCAACTTCGGCCGCAGGTCTTACCGGCTGTGCTGGGGCTTTTTCTTCATTTGACTCCTTTTTGCTAAAAAAATTTCTTATACCTTCCGATAAGGCCTCAGGTCTAAATCGTGACATATTATTTTTTATTATGATGCGTAGTTATATACCTTACCGTGCCGCTTTGGCCGCGAATTACAAGCGAATGGGTAATAATTTTTTCGTCATAAACTCTTACGCCGTCTAAAAGCGGGCCGTCTATTATACCAGTTGCGGTAAAAGTTAAAATTTTACCTTTGGCCAAATCATTCACGGAATAAACTTTTTTGTCGTTCAATTTGTGTTGTTTTAACAACTGTCGATGCGAATCTTTCATTGGGCTAAATCTGGCAAACAACTGTCCTCCCAATATTTTTACAGCCACGCCGGCTAAAACCGCTTCGGCCGAAGCGCCTATGCCCAAAAGCATATCTATCCCACTTTCAGGCATGCAAGGAGCAATAGCTCCGGCTACGTCGCCGTCGGTAATTAAACGCACCCTAGCTCCAACTTTTCTTATCTGTGCGATCAAATCACGATGACGATCCCTATCCATTACACAGACCGTAACATCAGAAACCTTCTTTCCAAGCGCTTTTGCCACTCTTTCGATGTTAACCTTTACCGGTGCGCCCATTTTTATAACTTTAGCCGCCTTTGGCCCGGCTGCGAGCTTTTCCATATAGGTGTCTGGCGCATTTAAAAGACTCCCCTTTGCTCCAGCAGCAATAACGGAAATTGCATTATAACGGCCGTAAGCTACACTGTCTGTGCATTCTAACGGGTCTATAGCTAAATCTAAATGTGGCAATGTCCCGCGACCTACTTTTTCCCCATTATAAAGCTCCGGGGCTTCGTCTTTACTGCCCTCTCCTATAACCACTGTGCCGGCAAAGTCTATTTGGTTAAACCTGTCCCGCATTTCGTCTACCGCAGCACCGTCGGCCTTTTTGGCCTCGCCTTTACCAACCCATTTTGCAGCCGCAATAGCAGCCGCCTCGGTTACACGAACGAATTCTAAAGCTAAATTTCTGTCCATAATAGCAAGTTGTATGTTGTAAGTTAATAAGTTGTAAAAGTTATTTCTGAATTTTAATCCAGCCATTTATTAGTCTGCCTACTTCTTCTGACAAAATAAGAGCTTTTTGGTACTCAGCCTCAGACATATATTTTAAATCTTTAGCAAGCAACAATTGGTATTTAAGCTCCTCAAGCGACGACTCTGATATATTGTAAAAATGCACCGAATCATTTTTTGTCTTTCGCTTAAACCCTTCCGCAATATTTGATGGAATAGATACTGCACATCTTCGGCTTTGGCTGGTTAGTCCGAATAGTTCGTGCTTGGGATATTCCGTAGTCAATTTATAAACCAACAATACTAATTCGTGCGATTTTTGCCAAGCAACTATTTCTTTGAAAGTTTTTATGGTCATAACTTACAACCCTACAACTTGCTACTTACAACTTGTCTAACTTTTTTAATTATAGCATCTTTGTTAATTTCTTCGTAAGCCAAAAGTTCATCCGGTTTGCCTGATTTTGGCATTTTTGTCACTGCCAGACTTTCTAAAATATGGTGTACTTTGTGCGCAGCGCGTCCTGAGCGAAGTCTAAGGGTCCCTACCTTTTCACCCTTATATAATTCCGGGGCTTCGTCTTTAGCTCCCTCACCAATAACCACACTACCGGAAAAATCAATCTTGTTAAACCGGCTGCGCATTTCCTTAACCGCCGCTGCATCTGCTTTTTTTTCCTCACCCTTGCCTGTCCACTTAGCCGCGGCGATCGCCGCAGCTTCGGTAACCCGCACAAATTCTAAAGCAAGATTACGATCCCTAAATATAATTCCTTTTAAGCAAAAAGATGCGTATTTTAACTGTAAAACAATTACTTATTTAATTTTTCTAAAAAACTTCTTCTTAACTTTTCAAGCTCTCTAAACATTCCAATTTGCATTTGATTGTCAGTAGGAATTTTTGTAGGATTTTGTTTTTTTAAATCTTCAGAAATAAAAGAATAGTCGAAAAGCTTCGATGAATTAGGGTCAAAGTTCAATCCGGTTACTAAAAATTTAGTGTATTTGTTATGCTTTCTTTCTAGCAAAACATCCTTTATAGCTGATAATAAATTATTTTTTTTAAAGTCCTGTAAAGTCTCTAAATCTATACCAAGCTTTTTCGATATCCAAATTCTTAATTCCTCAGCCTCCATAGCATCTAAAATCGTATTATTCCATAAATCTTCGCTGCTAATTTTCTCCTCAAAATCTTTTTCCGTCAATTGCAATTCAATATGTTTGTGTGTTTTTCTTTTTCTTAAAAAATCCTTAAGTTCATTATATAAACTGTAAATAAAAAAACGTTTAAAATATATATTTGGATCATCGGAACTTTGTTTTAATTTTTCAATTATCACATCTTTTTTTGATAAAAATTTCAATTTTAAATCTTGTAAAACATCTTGATAATAATCAGAAAATTCTTTAGGAAAATACTGAGTAACTCTTTTAGCATAAGAATCTGCATCGATCAAAGCTTTCTCAAAATTAAAACCCTCTGTTTCAGTTTTTTGATTAGGTAAAAATTCTCCCATATTTCTAATTTAATTATAAATATTTACAAATTGTTTAACTTTCTTAACTATCGCTTCTTGGTTTATTTCTTCGTAAGCCAAAAGTTCGTCCGGCTTGCCTGATTTTGGCATTTTGGTAACTGCCAAACTTTCTAAAATATGATGTACTTCGTAAGTACATAAAGCCGCGGCCACAGCTTCGCCCAAACCCCCTTCTTTAAAATGGTCTTCCACAGTCAAAATTACTCCGGTTTCTTTGGCGGCTTTTTGTAAAGTTTCTAAATCTAAAGGTTTTATGGAATAAAGGTCTATAACCCGAATGTTTATGCCTTCTTTTTTAAGCTCCTCGTATGCTGCCAAAGCTTCGTGCAAAGTGACCCCTGCTCCCACCACCGTAGCTTTATCGTTTTCCGATGATTTTAAAACCTTTGACCCGCCAATTTTAAATTCGTCACCCTGATTATAAACAATTGGTGTTTCCTTACGCGTGGTGCGAATATACACATTGCCATGGTGCTTTGCGGCTTCGGCTACTAGCTTTTCTGTACTTACAGCGTCAGAAGGATACAAAACTACACCCCCAAACACTGTCCTAAACATAGCTATGTCTTCTAAAGCCATCTGCGAAGCACCGTCTTCACCAATACTTACGCCGGCATGACTGCCACAAAACTTTATATTTGAATCCGCGTACTGCGACATTCTTATTTGGTCAAAAGCCCGGCTTAAAAAGCAAGCGAACGTGGAAACAAATGGTATTTTACCCCGCCTAGAAAACCCTAAGGCTGTGCCCACCATATTCTGCTCGGCAATAAACATTTCAAAAAAGCGTTCCGGATGAGTTTTTTTAACAAACTCCGAATAGGTAGAGTTACTAGTTTCCGCGTCTAACACCACGGCGTTCGGATAGCTTTCTAAAACATTCACCAATGCATTACCGTAGGCTTTTCGGGTAGCAACTGATTTGTCTTTTGGATATTCCGTTATTTTAATATTTGGATTTGGAATTTGTTTCGGATTTCGGATTTCGGATTTCGGATTTATTTCAGGCTTTGAAATTACTCCAACTAAAGTTTTATCTATCTCACCTAATTCGTCTAATGCCTTCGCTAGCTCATCCTTCGTCAAAGCCTGGCCATGCCAGCCGTCCTTGTCTTCCATAAAACTTACGCCTTTGCCTTTAAGTGTTTTTGCAATTATCATTAACGGCTTATCAGCCGCCATGCTTATATGCTTAAAAGCTTCCATGATTTGATGAAAATTATGCCCGTCAATAACTACCGTCTCCCACCCAAACGCCTCGGCGCGTTTCTGATAAATTTCCGTGTGGTGTCCAAGCATTGTCTCTCCGCGCTGTCCTAAACGATTAACATCTAAAATTGCCACTAAATTATTTAATTTATAAAAAGAAGCGGCAGCCATAGCTTCCCAAACGCTACCCTCTGCCATTTCACTGTCGCCGAGTAAAACAAACGTATTATAAGAAAGTTTATCTTGCTTGGCATTTAAAGCCATACCAACACCGACTGATAAACCCTGGCCAAGACTGCCAGTAGCGACCTCTGTGTAAGGAAACTCTAGTGTCGGATGCCCCTCGAATCGGCTCCCAAATTTCCTCAATGTCAAAATTTCCTCGGAATTAAATGGTCTAAAAATATTATTCGATCCACCATGAGCCGATTCGCCCTCCGAAGCTTTAGCGAAGGAGGGCTGTCCAGCCACCGCATAAAGCGAATAAAAGAGCGGTGATGCATGACCTTTTGAAAATATAAGTCTATCGTTATTAGGATTCTGTGGATTGTCTAAGTCAGCTTTAAAAACCCCATTAAAAAGTAGTCCCACCATAACATCAGTCGCGCTTAAACTAGACGAAGGGTGCCCACTTCCCGCCTCTGTAGTAGAAACTAAACTATAATACCTAACTAATTTTGTTAATTCTGGTAAATTATTTTGCATTATTGAACCAACCCTTTCTTGGAAATACCTTTAAAATCTTCCAACGCCTCACGCATTTCCAAAGTATAAGCCTCTAATTCACCTCTGCGTTTTATTAATTCTTTAATTTTATTTGCTGAATTTATCATTTTATTTTTTTCTTCATCTGATAATGAGCCTTTTTCTTTTTTCAAACTTAAATCTGCATATTCAGAGGAGTGCAATTCATACAATTTTAAAAGCTCAAAATACTCAGCTTCAAGCTCAGCTAATCTTTCATTTTTCTTAACATTTTGAATTTCTGACATAAAAATAATAATATTTATTTAACTTCTTCTATATTAACACCCCTTTTGGCTAATTTACAAGCTCTTAGTTCGTTATTCCAAATCTGGCTTTTGGTATTTCAAATTTCTTAATAATTTCGGCATTCTGTTCATTCCGCTTTAAAAATATTATATTAAAACCGTCCACAAACACCACTGCCCAATTTTCGTCTTTTACCCTAGAAATTAAAAATGTCTGTGCCCAGGGCGTGTAGTCGCGGTGCGAGAAAAAAATGGCATTAAAATTATACTTTTCGTCCATTTCCTTCCATTTTAAAGGGTCTGTTTGCATTAATTTATAATTTTCAAAAAAGTCTACTGTATAGGCTTCCGGCCTGTTGTCTACAAAGATATACCTATTAGAATCTCCCTCCCCCCTTGAGGGGGAGGGATTAAGGGAGAGGGGGTCTAAGTTATAAATTAAATACCCGCCAATGTCATAGTCGTTAAACACAGGACCTTTTATGTTTTGGGCTTTATAAAATTCAGCCGATGCTTCTACGCCAGGCAAAAGTCCCAGCCCAAAATCCGCTCGCGCTTTTAGACTTTGGTAGCCTTGGGAAAGGCTGATTGCCATAATAAACAGGCCGATTGGGATAAATATTGCATTAACAATGCCTAAATTATAACCTCTCCCCGTCCCTCTCCAAATATTGGAGAGGGAGTTAATATTGTTTGCTAAAGCAACTAGGGAAAAAAACGCAAAGCTGGGAAAATGCCTTATGCCACTGTAGGCCAAATAACCTGTAACGATAGTTAGTAAAACCATCGCTACTGATATTTTACGATAATTTTTAATTGCGACAACAATAAACGAAACAAAAACCAATCCACAAACAATCTTAAACAACAAAAAATTCTGCCCGGTTGTAAAATTTAAATTTTCCAAAAACTTTATAGATTGATTCTCAACAATCAAATAGCCGTAATTTTTAAATATATTTAAAGGGTAAACTAAACCTTTTATAAAATTGGGGTTTATAAGCGCGGCTAAGACACATAAAAAAGCTGACGTAGTCAAACTTTTTATTTTCCCTCTCCAATGCTTGGAGAGGGCTAGGAAGAGGTTAGAACCCAAAAATCGACCTCTCTCTGCCGCTAAAAGCGGCCACTCTCTACAAATCCTGGAGAGAATGATAATGTATTGTTCTATGCAAAACGCCCCCAAAACCAAAAACCCAAACACAAAACCTATGTGTAGATTGACCCAAATTAGCATTACCACGGGCAAAATATAAGTGTAGCGTGCAGATTTATCGGCCTTCCCATCCGCGCTATCTGTAGTATCCGCGTATCCGTGAGATAAACACCACAAAAAAACCCCGGTAAAAAAATAAGTAAACATTTCCGGCCTTACCTCTGCCCTGCTGCTAAGTAAAGGCATAAGAGCGATTGTTAACACGCTTGCAATAAACAAATTCGACTTCCGCCTCGCAACATCAAAAAACAACCACAGCATAGCGCAGCCGAGTAAAATATAAAACCACGACAGTCCACTAAACCCAAAAGCTTGATAAATTAAATAAAAAACCACGCCCGAAAGCCAATGATGGTTAACAAATGGCTCCTCTCCCATTGTATAAGAATAAAAATTAGTATAAAGCACTCCGCGAAGTTCCGTATTTGTTCCGTGTATTATCAGTTTTCCGTTTTCAATATGCCTACCCAAATCCGCCGTAGTTAAATCTACCTTCTTAGCCAAAAAAAGCCCGTAGTAGCCCAAAAGCAAACTAATAACAATAAAATTTATAACTAACAACAGCTTTGATTTCATCTGTTTTTAATTTTTGTCATTCACGTCGTTTTTGTCAATTTTGTCATTAATATTATTCTATCAGATAAATCAAAACCCGAGCATAATCTCGGGTTTTGATTAAAACCTATCACCTAATAGCTATCTCTTATCCCCACTCTCAAACGCGGCCATAAATTGCTTCATTAGGTCACCGGTTTTTCCAGCCGAAGAGTCTAAGAACAAAACTTTAGTGTTGGGGGTAACACCAATACTCTTCATTGTGTCTAAATATTGGTTTAAAGTAAGTATGGCCATAATTTCTACGTTACTTTGGCCTGTGGCTTGTTTTATAATTTCTACAGACTGACGCAAGCCCGTGGCAATAGCTTCGCGTTCTAAGGCTATACCTTCACCTTGCAGGCGCTTACGTTCTTTTTCTGCTTCCGCTTCTTTAACCGCGCGAATTTTAGTTGCCTCGCCTTGGTTGGCCGCGGCCTTCATAAGCTGCTGACTAGCTACTACTTCGCTCATAGCCTGAGTAATAGTTGGCGGAAAAGAAACTTCCGTAATTTGGAAAGAACTTATTAACATACCCCACTCTGAAAACTGCTTTTCTAAATCTATACGAATATGAGAAGCAAGTTCTTCCTTCTTTTCTAAAATACCCTCGTGGGTTTCTTTGGCAACATATGTACGAAGTGAATTTTCAATAATAGCCCCAATAGAAGCGCTTCTATTCTGCAAAGAGTACGTATATTTTTTTACGCCTTCTACCGTAGCTTCAACACTGTAAATAAGGTTAGTAGCAATATCTACTATAACCTTGTCTTTAGAAGGGTAAATATTTTTTAATGTATAATTTTGCTGCCTTAAAGTAACTTTTTCCGCCACGCGTTCAAATAAAGGCACTTTAAAATTAAGTCCCGCGGTCATAATACGGTTAAATCGTCCGAGCATTTCTATAACGTAAACCGTATTTTGCTGAACTATTTTAATGCTGGAAAGCACAAACAAAACTACAATAACCCAAAAAACATACCACATAAATTTAGATTTCTACCATACCGAGGCTTTGCGAGGTATCCCTTTATTTTGATAATTAAGGGATTCTTCGCTACGCTCTGAATGGATTAATATTGCGCCCCAATTATATTCCTATTTTTTCACTTTAGCAAGCCCCGTAATACAACATTTGATGTTGTATATAAAATAAATTCCGATGACCAATCTGCCGATTTACATATAAAAATCTGATGATCCACCAAATCAAATGTTGATATACAGGACAGGCTTTCTTTTTTCTATTTACGAGCTTTAGCTAGTTTCCTAATTACATTCACCTTATCTGTCTTCTCCCAAGGGAATTTAACATCTGTCCTACCAAAGTGGCCGTAGGCAGCGGTTTGTTCGTAAATGGGTTTTTCTAATTGCAATTCTTTAATTATGTCAGCCGGCTTTACCGGGAATATTTGCTCGCAAATGTTTTGCAATTTTTCATCGGCAATTTTACCTGTTTGGTAGGTGTCTATAAATATAGAAACCGGTTTAGCAACGCCAATAGCGTACGCTAGCTGCACTAAAGCTTTTTTAGCAAACCCCGCGGCTACAATATTTTTAGCAATATAACGAGCGGCATATGCTGCGCTTCTGTCTACTTTGGTAACACACTTGCCACTAAACGCTCCCCCGCCGTGCGGTGCGTAACCACCGTAAGTATCGACAATTATTTTACGCCCCGTAAGTCCCGCGTCCGCCGGAGGTCCGCCAATTATAAACCTGCCGGTTGAATTTATAAATATTTGTGTG
>CAZAED010000002.1:32670-64510 GCA_964484145.1 uncultured Candidatus Saccharibacteria bacterium
AATTGTTCTGACCAAACAATCGCATCCTTAGACATATCGCTTCTTAATTTCTCGGTCGTTACATTTTCGCTATGATGCGCCGCAATAACCACGGAGGTAACGCTTTTTGCTTTACCATTTACATACTCAACGCTTACTTGTGACTTACCATCTGGACGCAAATAGTCTAACTTACCATTCTTTCTTACTTCTGCAAGCTTGCGAGTAAGGCGGTGCGCCAAAGAAATAGGCAGAGGCATAAGTTCTTTGGTTTCGTCACAAGCAAAACCAAACATAAGCCCTTGGTCTCCGGCGCCTTGTTCTTTAAACTCGCCCTTGCCTTCGTCTACACCTTGAGCTATGTCCGGTGACTGTTCGTGAAGGGTAGATATTACGCCAACATCGCTATAGCAAAAACCATATTCAGGTTTGTCGTAACCTATTTTCTTTAAAGTGCGCCTTACAATTGCTTGTATGTCCACATAAGCTTTAGTCCTGGCTTCCCCGCCAACTACAACTAAACCTGTGGTAGCAAAACATTCTATGCCGGCATGAGCCTTTTTGTCCTGCCTAAGCATTTCGTCATAAATTGCGTCACTTATTTGGTCGCAAACTTTGTCCGGATGCCCTTCGGTTACGGACTCGGAAGTAAATATTTTTCTCTGAGAAGACGGCTTAACATTTTTTGGCATAAATAAATCCCCTTCTTTAAGGGGATGAGTAAAAGTCATCTTTCCCTTAAAGGGCTAGAATTAGCACCGTTCCGATTTCCGGATGGTTGCTGGCAGGATCAATGGGCTAGTTCCCTTCCCTGCACTCTGGATAAATTAATTATTTGATTGTTAGATGAAGTATAGCAAAATCCTAAACAGTCGTCAAATTTGCGAACAAAATTTAGGCGGGTTAAACCAAAGACTTAGAGTGATTAGCCAAAACCCGCTAAGTGTGTACCCAAAGGTTCGTTCTTAATGCCAGTGCCCGCAGGGTCCGCGTCTATCCATTTGTCTTCCACCTTAACTTTCATGTACTGGTGGATTATGCCATTGGCAAAAGAATATTTAAGTTTTACGTTAGAAGCCTTAAAAAATTTGCTATTTACCAAAAGCGTATACAGCAAAAAATTCATTGAAGTGCAATAAATAAACTCGTTAGTATGCCAAAGTTCAGAAATGTTAGTTATAAACGCGCGGTACGGCCTTACAGCTGCATAAAACCGGGTATGTTTCCACTGCTTGAAATTTTTTTCCATAATTAAATTATATGCCGCCTGTAAATACGACATTTGGTCAAAAGACTTGTTTTCTAACTCAGCGACAGCTTGTTTAATTTCCTCAGGAATATTACCAATAGGCGGCTGGTACTGCCTAAAACCCATAAACGGCACAACCAACCTAAACCCCACAAACACCAACAAAAAATAACCGCCTAAAACTAAGGCGATTATTAAAATTACTTGTATCATTTTGGTTTTAATTAATTTAAAGCAAACTTACGGGAACTGACCAAGTTTTTTGCTTGCTTTAAAAAATCGCTCGCTTCTAATACTTCCACTAAAACTGGTTGATTTTTTTTGCTAAAATGCACGACAAAATTACCTATTTCTTCCGCAAACTCAATAGGCTGTTTACTTACTTCCCAAGAAAGTACATCGGCTTCCGGTTCATATGTAATTTTTAACTTTTTAGCTTTCATTTATATTGCTTAACTCTCCCTGGATAAAAAGTAATTATTTTAATAATTTCTAAAGTTTCTTGTTTATATACTACTCGCAAAACGTGTTTTTTGTCAATTTGTTTTTGGGCAATTAACAATGGTAAGCGGCTCTTGTCAATTACATCAGGATCTGTAACCGCTTCTAAAACAGTAACTTCTAATACTTTAAACTTATGCTTAGCTAAAATTTTAAATTTTTCTCTGGCGTGCTTGGTAAAAATTATCATTTTAACTTTTTGGAGCGGGTAGCGGGAGTCGAACCCGCTTCATCAGTTTGGAAAACTGAGATAATAACCGTTATACGATACCCGCGTAAGATTTAGTTGATTATATCTTTTTTTGCGACATTCATCAAGCACTCCTACCAAGTCATAACTATTGGGGATATCTAAATTGGCTTAAATTAAAGAAAAATATATACTATAGGTAACAAACAGCTAATAAATAAAAATAAAAATATGGAAACTCAGACTACTCCTCCGCAAATGCCCGTGGCAGCACAGCCGCAGGCAACTGCTTTTGTATTTCCCAAATCTAGAGAAATACTAAAAAATTCATGGGAACTTTACAAAGCTCGTTTTTGGACTCTGCTTGGTATTTCACTCTTGCCTTTTGCAATTTTTTTAGCTGGTGGTTTTATTGCCGGCTTTTTGAGTTTTTTTATAAACACAAGCGCACCGCTAATAGTACTCCTTGTGTTTTTAGCACTAGCCTTAGCTATTTACATTTCCATTTGGAGTTTTGCGGCAACTATTCGCAATATTCTTAGCGAGCAGCCAATTAGTTTTGGCGAGTCATTTAAACTTGCTTCACACGACATCTGGCCATTATTTTTAACCGGCCTTTTAGTTGGTTTAGCCATTTTTGGCGGAATACTTTTGTTAATAGTTCCGGGTATAATTTTTTCCTTCTGGTTTGGCTTAAGTCAGTACGTGGTAATAGACGAAAAACTCTCAGGTGTGGAAGCTATGAAAAAAAGTAAAGCTTACATGAAGGGCAATATTGGCGAAGTTTTTAAAAAAGCTTTTTATTTAGCATTGGTAACTTTTGGCTTAGGTTTATTGTGCCTTATACCACTTGGAATTGTAGGCGCAATGGTTAAATCTCAAATACCAGTAAATATAGGTCAAAATATTTTTAATATAATTATTTCCCCGCTCGCAACAATTTATTCGTTTATGATATACCGCTACGCCAAAGCTTCCAAGCAACAACCAACTGTTTAAATTAACAAATTTAAAATCCTCCCAGCCAAGTTGGCTGGGAGGATTTTTTTAAAACTTTATTGCGCTTCCGTTGACTGTGGGGTTGATGGGTTTCGCAATTTTACCGCTTCTTTAAACGCTTCGCCTGCTTTAAACTTTGGGGTATTAAGTTCCGGAATAGTAATTTTTTGGGTTGGGTTACGTGGGTTTACACCAATTCTTGGCGCTCTGTGCGAAACAAGGAACTGCCCAAAACCGGAAATATTAACTTTTCCGCCTTCGCGCAATTTTTCGTACACCATATTTAGAAAGGTGTTTAAAAACCTTTCGGCATCGCTTACTGTAATACCCAAACGGGCGGCTAATTGTTCAATGAGTTCTAATTTGTTCATAAAATTATATTCACAGATGCACGGATGGCACAGATTTCACTAATACCGCCTACCGCAATCTGCAGATTAATTATAAATTTTACTCG
The DNA here is from genome assembly GCA_964484145.1 of uncultured Candidatus Saccharibacteria bacterium. Lineage (GTDB taxonomy): Bacteria > Patescibacteriota > Doudnabacteria > UBA920 > UBA920 > JAEUSF01. The sequence goes on from CAZAED010000002.1 coordinate 36,046, forward strand.
TGACTTGTCACTCGCCACTTGTAACCTATCCATTATAGCACTTTTTAGCTTTCCTTTCCACATATATAACGGAAAAAAATAAAATTTTGTGACTCCCTTGCCTTTTTCTACAATCCTTACTAATAAATATTTCACCCCCGTTTGAAAAACTTACTACTTACTACTCCCCCGTTTCCTTATATATTGCTCCCAAAACTCCGTTTACAAACTTGCCACTACTTTCCCCTCCAAAACTTTTACCAAGTTCTACTGCTTCGTCTATTGCCACCTTTGGCGGCACAGCTTTTAAAAAGCACATTTCATAAACACCCACGCGCAAAACATTTCTGTCTACCAGCGGCGTTTGGTCTATAGGCCATTCCGGCGCGTGCTTAACAATTATTTCGTCAATTTCTTTTATATGCTTTACTACGCCTTCTGCTAATTCCAAAACAAAAACCTTGCCTTCCGCGGCGTGCGGAAATTCAGCAAGGCTATGTTCAATAATTTCTTTTAGGTCCCCACTTTGCCCGTTAAAATCCCATTCAAACAAACTCTGCATTGCAATTTGGCGGGAAAGATGGCGGTTGGACATGGGGTGGAATTATGAATTAAGAATTAGGAATTATGAATTAAATTAAAACAAAAACCACAGATTTTGATTTCGCCTGATTCATAATTCAAACTTCATAATTCAATTTAAACTACTTTTCTTCCTTTGTAATATCCACACTTTTTGCAAGGCAAGTGAGGCATGGTGGCAGAGCCACAGTTTTTACATACGGCAAAAGAAGTCTTTTTTAAAGCATGATGGCTGCGTCTTTGATTACGGCCACTGCGGGTTTTATGTTTCTTTGGAACGCCCATGAATTTTTCTCCGAAAAATTCACCCTGAGCTTGTCGAAGGGTAAATTTAAAATTGTAATTAAGTAAACAAATTATAACAAACTCAGCCCAAAACGTCAATATTTGGGTTTTGCCGTGTTTTTATTTGAATGCTAAAATTGCCTAATATCAATTCCATGGAGGAAAACAATGCTAATTGAAACAAGCAACGAAGCGAGAAGTGGTCATCCAAGGGATGAGTCCATACTAGCGATATCTTTCTTAATAACTACAATCAATGTGGTGTTTGCTTTGCGTGCAAATGCCAGCTTGTCTACCGTTCTGATTGTTGTGGCATACTTCCTACTCCCCGCTGTTGTGCTTTTTATTGCAAACAGCAAACCAAACAAGCCCTGCCGAGCCGATATACTGGCTTTGGCGCTGATGTTCCTGCCCCCCTTCATTTTGGGCAAACGCTTTGGCGGTAAAGCCGACCTACCTTTAGTGGTCTTCTCCGCCGTAGTCGAGGCTTGGTATTTCTGGGGCGTCTACAGAAAAATGTCCGGCCTTGCGTTCTTCCCCAAAACAAGCTGGAGAAACGCCGCATGGACTTTTGGCACGCTTGCAGTTCTGTGGCTGCTGCTGGTGTGGCTAGCGCTACTGGTTGGCTTTCCGGTTGCAAGACCCGAAACCCTTGAGGCTTCCAAGACCTGGTTCGGTCTTGCGACGCTTACGCTTAAATCATGCTTCGCTCAGCAGTTCCTGTTTTTATGGATTCGCAAAGCCTTGGTAACTGCCTTAGTTGAAGAGCTGCTGTTCCGCGGACTAGTCCAGAACTTTCTGGAAAAACGGTTTGGAAAAACCGCCTGGACACTGCTTTTGGCCTCTATGATTTTTGGTCTAAGCCACCTAAACCAAGGTCCGGTAAGCGTTCTTAACCCAGGCACTTGGAACTGGCCCTATGTTTTCATGTCGGCTGTTGCCGGCCTTGGGTTTGGGTTAGTGTACAGAAAGACGGAAAGCCTAGCTCCGTCCAACGCTGTTCACACCACAATAGACAGCATTGCCAGGACGCTGTTCATTTTAAAGTAGCAGCCACACCGCGCATAGATGTATTTTTGCGCGGTTTTTTTATTACGTAAAGCGAACTCGGCTATTTATAGCCGGGAAATTAATACAGATTCTATATTCCGCCAATTGCTATAGAGAACCTTCATTTTGACTAGCCCACAGGTGAATGATAAAATTGCCTGAATAGGCTTTTAAGGAGGTCATCATGGAACTGTATTCCAGCGAACTAAAACGCTTGACCGTGTTTCTTGCGGTATTCGTCATTGGCTTCCTCGTGCTTATGTTTACCCGTACATTTCGGGAAACTATACAGGAAGCTTACGACAGATACCCGAAATTTTATCTCAAGTTACTACCATGGGTGTTCTGTTTCATACACCTTTGGTACAGCTTCCAAACTGGCGGCATTGGCCTTGAAATGTCCACGCGCATATTCTGCGCCCTGTCCATTGGGGCCTGGTTGTTTTATAGAGCTGATTGCGAAAACAAGAAGCTTAACCATTACGACCTACTAGCGTGGGCGTTCTTGTGGCTTACGCTAGACACCCGGTGGGTCGGCAGCCGTCCGTGGGCAATAAAAAAGGCCCTAGACTGGCACTTAGTCAACTACGCCTGGCTAGCTATTGGCCTGGTTGGCTGGACAATAGTACGTGGGCAAAAAACCGAACAAAAGAGTCAGACGTTTGTAGTTGGGTTTTCTATAAAGTATCCTAACCTTATTATTGCATTCAGATTCAATTCTCTCAATCTGATTGCAATGCTAGGCGGATGTGCTTTTCTTGCCACATTTGGAGTCTGGTTTGGAGTATGCGTCGGCTATCTTTCCCCCAAGGAATTTCTGTCAGACGTTAGCCTCTCACAACTCCCAAGCGCCATCTTTCCCTACCTTGCGACCAAGAAATTTCTCGCCGCTGTTGTAGGCTACGCCATGAGCGTAGCTTGGGCAGAGGAATTCTGGTTTAGAGTTGTACTTAATCGCATATTGGCACAATTCCTGGGTTGCGAAACCCGAGCCTGGGTCATAACCAGCTTCGTGTTCGGCCTATCACATCTCAACAACCACGCAAAGTACGGACTGAACTGGAAATACGCGGCAGTTGCTACGTTAGCCGGCCTTGTCTACGGCTTGGTCTACAGACTGACTGGCAAACTGCGGTACCCGGTTTTAGTCCACGCCATAGCAGACGCGGTGTGTGCAACGCTTTTTGTTGTTAGTGGAGGTGCCATATGAAAACTCCACGTTGGCAAATCTGGGCGGAGCTGCTTGCCACAGTTGCTGTAATACAAGCGGCACTGTGGTCATTTGACCTCCGGCCTGTGGTTGCCTGGACTTTGGGTCCCATACTTATTGTGGGAATTCTCATCCGCCGCCACTACTCGCTCAATGAGGCTGGTCTTTGCTGGCCAAAGGCGCCGGGTCTTGGTCTGGCCTTAGCCGGAACCTACGGACTTGTGGTTTTGGTTTGGATTTCTGGAATTTGTATAGGTAGCGCAAGCACATCGCAATTTCCCGGAATCTTTCCACGCCATACTTTAAGCTACGCGCCCTGGGGCGCTCTGCAAGAAGTCATAGTCCAGTTGGTGTTTGGACTCGGGCTCGTGCGTGCAGGCCTTAGCAAAAAAAATGCCGTCCTCGGCACCGCTCTAGCTTTCGCTCTCTGCCACGCGCCGAACCCTCCCCTTATGGCAGTAACTTTCTTAGGCGGACTACTTACAACCTGGCACTTTTTAAAGTACCGGAACTTGTGGGTAGTTGCCTTAGGCCACGCTATAGTCGGACTCGCCATTGCCAGCTATTGGCCTCACAAGCTAATAGTTGTCGGCATCGGCTTTGTTCGCAGATACGGATCACCTTTCTAGACACACCGCGTTGTAAAGCATCGCGGTGTGTTTTCTTTTTTATTTGTACAATATATTTTTATATCTATAATACTTTCTTTTTTCTAACCCGCCTATAATACAGGAAATTGGTTTAAAAATTATTTTGCAATAATTACTCAAACCAACTATCATAGGCGGATTACAAAAAAGAAAAGTTGTGAGGCGGCGGATTTATTGAACATTCAATCATCCTTTCCGCCCGGGTCGGGTAAATAAAACGATGACGAGCACCGCCACCGCACACCCCCATACGGGGATTGACCCAACAAACAGACGGAAAAAAATGTCCGTCCATTCCATATCATCCTCCTTCCCCCGCCTCGTGGCGGGTTTTTCAGTCCCCTTCTTGTAGGGGTTGTGGGGCGGACGATTTTCTCGACCATCCGCCCTCCTGCGTTACGGTTTCAGATGCGCCACCTATGGCGCCTCAAACGATACGATTCATCGAATCGCACCACATGAAGCACGAAATAAGCGGCACACCCGCCCCAGCAAGAATATGCTAGCACATGGGCTAGTAAGCCTTCCTGCTGGATGAGAAAAATCCCAAATAATGTCACGGGCAACGTGGCCGTGAACATCAACCAGACCTTTCTCATAAAAAACCTCCTAACTCTTTGGGGGATGAATTTGGCAGGCGCATAATGCAAGCTACGCCTAGTGGTGCCAAATTTTTTGCGTCAGCCGGAGGCGGCAGACGCTACAAGAGGCCGAAAATGTTTTTTGTTTTTTTATAATTTCTTCTCGGCAAAAAAAGTTTTAAATTAAAACTCTTATTGCTAAAAACAAAACTTTGTGTAAATTATACTCTGCTTTTACCTACTATTCAACCTAATTTGAATAACAGGCCCACCAAAGCTTACTATAAGTATAGTACTCTTAGGTAGAGGGAGCGCGAAAAACCGTGAGGCTTTCCGTGTCCCGAGAGCGAGAGCGCTTAGGGTTTGCAGACTCGCGCCAATATGGCGCTAAACACCACCGCAAATGCGGTGGCTGCAAACTGGTCAACCAACCTCATTTGAAACAGGTTGGCCTCAACCCCGACCACGGTCATGGCTGGTAAAAACCAGACCAAAAAGCGGTCCGACCACGACTGACTCATAGCCAGGTCGTGGAAAAAATAAAAAAAGTCCATAATTCCCTCCGACAAAATTCTCCCCACCACAAGCACGGGAAGTAAGCTGGCAACTTGTAACATAAGCTACAAGCCGCCAATTTACTTACCGCAATTAGTAACAAAAATATTTTAGTTTTAAAAAAGAGGGGCGGCAATTCCAGTAACCGCCCCCTAGTCAACCGCGAGGAAAATGTAACGAGCGGCTGAAATAAAATTCGGGAAGTAATCACAAAAGGTAATTGCTTCCACAACCGTAGGTCTTAAAGGAACAGGGCCAAAGGCACATGGTGCCAAAATATAAATGCCCTCCTAAGCCCTACGGTAGTAAAAACAATAGCGATCCGAACAATCCGAATTACATCCGAATGTTTCGAATTCGGGTCATTCGGATACATTCGTGGTTTCGGATCGGATAAACAAAAACCGTAGACTCATAGTACAGGTGAACCTAAGAATAGATGTTCATGTATCTAAGTATACGGCTTTCGACTGCCCCCAAACCCGTGTAATACGAAGTTAGGAGCATGCGGATATTCACAGATGCACGGATATCACCGATACCACGGATCTCTGAACGTTATTTTCCCCACATTAACTCTCACCAAAGGCCTTAAAACTCTTTTTAAAGTGAAAATCTGTGTAATGTGTCTTTTCTTAAATCCAAGTCTACTAGAGAGATTGATGAAAGATAATGTGGGGAATATGAGCCGTTAGACCTTTCCTGTAAAGATATAACGAGATTTTAAAAGGCCACCCATTTATAGGTGACCAAGCATTATATACTATTTTAACTATTTTGTCAATAGTATTATGTAATTTTGTTTATTTATGCCTTATTTAAGCTTTATTTTTCAACTTTTAATCTATCTATTAATCTAGACAAACCAAGTTTTATATGTTTTGAAGCAGTATTTACTGCTGAACCCTTTGAAATCCCCTGATGCAAAGATTGTAAGTGTTTAATTAGTTCCTTTTTAGAAGTTAGCCCTTTGGTTTTAAATTGCCTATAATTATTTATAAAATCCGAAACTTCCGCTAAAAATTTAGTCTGAGCCGCATTGTTACTAACCGAGCCTAACTGTTCGGACAGTACAAAAATTGAATCATAAAATTTTAAAAGCCTATCTTCGTTTTTTGAATCTTCCATATCTTTTTCCGCTAACTTAGGCATGGAAAAATTTAGATAAGCTTTTGCCAATAAATAATCGCCCAACAATCGCTGCTGTACTGCTGCCATTAAACTTTCAGAGCGAGTTTTTTTCCAGTGTTTTAATATTAATTCCTTTTTATCTTGCCTTATAACGCTCTCGTCTGAAGAAAGCCAATCGTTCATAACCATCTCAACTCTATCGTAAAAAGTTTCTAAAATATCAAGCAGCTTCGCAGAGCGATCTGCTTCCGAAGAAAATGCTAATTTTTCAAGCTTAGCTTTCACCCATGGCTCTTTGTCATACAAAATTTCTAAAATACTAATCTGTACTTCTGAAAGATGACGTCTTAAAACTTCCGAGGCAAACAAAGCTTGTTTTTCATATTCAGGGCCAAATTCGTTTTCCATACCTCTACAATATCAAAACCCCGGCTTTTTGTAAAAGCCGGGGTTTTGTATGCTACTTACTACCTACTACTAACTACTTACCTATTTAATAGTCCATTCCCATTCCGCCCATTCCTCCTGGCATACCGCCGCCCATAGGGGCTGGTGACTTTGGTTCTGGCTTATCGACAATTATAGCCTCAGTTGTAACTAAGGTAGAAGCAATAGACACCGCATTTTCTAAAGCAAGTCTAGTAACTTTAACCGGGTCTACTATACCCATTTTCATCATATCGGCTTCTTTACCAACTTCCCAATTACCGCCGTCGTACTTGGCAAAGTTATAGCCCACGTGGCTTCCCTGTTCTTTACTTTGAATATAAACAATAATTCCGGAAGGGTCTTTAATACCGGAGTTAAACGCAATTTGCCTTAAGGGTGCGTCTATAGAGTTGCGTACAACTCTAACGCCGGCCTTTTCTGAGTCAGAAAGTTTGCTGCCAAATTCTTCAAGCTTAGGAGCAATTCTAGCAAGTGCCGCGCCGCCGCCCGCGACTATTCCCTCTTCTACCGCAGCACGGGTTGCGTTTAGCGCGTCTTCTATTTTAAATTTCTTGGCTTTCATTTCTGTTTCAGTAAACGCGCCAACTTTTATAACCCCAACTCCGCCGGCGAGCCTAGCCATTCTCTCCTGCATTTTTTCTTTGTCGTAGTCAGAAGTAGAATTTTTGTGCTCAGCTTTAATTTGGTTTACGCGGTCTGAAATTTTAGTTTTGTCGCCGCTTCCGTCTACAATTGTAGTGTGTTCTTTAGTAGCAATAACTTTTCTAGCTCTACCAAGCTGCTCTAAAGCAGTTGTTTCAAGTTTAAGGCCCATATCTTCGCTAACCACTGTACCGCCGGTTAATACGGCTATGTCCTGAAGCATTTCTTTTCTTCTGTCACCAAAACCAGGAGCCTTAACCGCTAAAACATTAAAGGTGCCTTTAAGTTTGTTTATAACAAAAGTAGTTAAGGCTTCGCCTTCTACCTCGTCGGCAATTATAACTATTTCTTTTTTGCCGCTCTGAGCGACTTTTTCCAAAATTGGCAAAACTTCTTGGACAGAAGAAACTTTTTTGTCAGTAATTAAAATATAAGGGTCTTCCCAAACAGCTTCCATACGTTCTGGGTTTGTAACCATATAAGGGTTTACAAAACCTTTGTCAAAGCGCATACCTTTTACCACTTCTTTTTGCAGGCCCGTAGTCTGGCCTTCTTCTACGGTTATAATGCCCTCGTGGCCAACTTCTTCCATAGCTTCGGAAATAAGTTTTCCTACTTCGGCGTCGAGTGACGCAATAGTAGCGACCTGCTCTATTTCTTCTTTAGTCTTAACTTCTTTCTTTACCTTTTTTAATTCTTCCACTACAAACTTTACGGCCTTGTCCATACCTCTTTTAATATCGTTCGCTCTGGAGGAGTCTATGGAAACCGCGCCAAAACCTTCTTCTATCATTTTCTGCGCAAGTACTGTGGCAGTAGTTGTACCGTCACCCGCTGCTTCGTTAGTTTTGTTGGCAACTTCTTGTATGAGTGATGCGCCAATGTTTTCAAATTTATCTTCAAGTTCAATGTCTTTAGCCACAGTTACGCCGTCGTCGGTAATGGTCGGACTGCCGTAAGTTTTGTCTAATATGACTGCTTTTCCTGTAGGACCCAAAGTTACTTTAATTGCGTTGGCCGCAATGTCCACGCCGTTTTTTATGGCCTGCTTGGCTGCAAAGCCGCTCTTTATAATTTTTGACATAGTTTATTCCTTTAAAGCTTCTACGAAATACGAACTGTTTACGAAAAATACGAAATCTTTGTGCGTTCGTACATTTCGTATAAAATTCGTATTTCGTAGAGATTATTTATTATTCTACTAAAGCTAAAATGTCGCTGTCGTCTTTTTCTTTGCCGACATATAAAATTTTGTATTCAACTTTTTTGCCGTTTTCTTCCATTTCTATTTCATCGCCCGCGTATTTGCCAAACACAACTGTGTCGCCTACTTTAAGGCCTAAAGTGGCTATTTCACTGCCGTTACCTAATGCCACAATTTTACCTTGAGCTTTTTTTTCTTTGTCAGCGGTGTCCGGTAAAACTATACCTGACTTGGTAACTTCCTCGCTGGAAGACTGCTTTACCAGAACCCTGTTGCCTAGTGGTTTTATATTCATAACTATAATCCTTGTGTTAATTATCTTTTTATGGTTTAATTATCACTCGCATATAAAGAGTGATAAACTATCCCAAAGCTATTTTAGCTCAAAAAAAATAACTCTGTCAACCCCGTAGAATCACATTGCAAACTTTTCAAAACACGCCTTTAAAACTGCTAAAAGTGAGGAAAATACAAGGGGTATAATTTATATATATTGCAATGTAGCTCTACGGGGTCAAGCGGAGTGATAGCCTTATTTTATTGGTAATTCGTGTTATAATTAGCCCATGGAATCTTACAATTCTAAACAAGGCGCCGAGGAATATATTAAGTTTATTAATTCCGAAAACGGCCAAATAGAACAAGAAGTTCTGCATAAAGCAGTTAGAAAAAGACTAACCGGCAACGAACAAAACCTGCTAGATGCCGCTTGTGGGCCCGGCTGGCTTTCTGGCAAATTGGCGGATGAATTTAAAAACCTCGAGGCTTGCGATGCTTCAGAATTTTTAATTTCTTATGCCAGAGAAAATTTTCCAGGCATAAATTTTACAGTTTCAGATTTAAGCAAAAATCTCCCTTACCAAGAAAATTCTTTTGAGGCGATTATTTTAAATATGGCTAGCCACGACATACAAGACCAGCCGGCGGCATTTAAAAATATTTTTTCTGTGTTAAAACCCGGCGGCAAGCTTATAATGACCCTTGCAAACCCCTACTACGCGCTTCCTGTGGGCCTTTGGAAACGAAGCTTTTGGGGGAAACTATTTTTTAGAAAGCCCAAATTAAAAATTCAGCCCTATAATTTTTTTAAACGTAGAGAAAGAAAATTTTCCTGGGGTACTTTAAACCCTTACTTTTACCCTCTTTCCGAGCAAATAAACAACCTGCTTAACGCGGGCTTTGTTCTAAATTATTTTCAAGATTTGGAAATAAAAAAAGACAGTAAAAACTTTGACTTAAACTACCAACTCTACCGCTTCCCTTATATTTTACTGCTGGAATTTAGCAAACCTAAGTAGCACGTCTTTTTGCTTACTTTCCGGATGAAACGAAAGTTCATCTCCTGTAACCACAATAAATTTTTCCTGGCGAATGCGTCTTAGCTGCCAGGCTTTTAAATTTAATTCAAGCCATTTGCCAAAACTGCCTATAAAAAGTTTTTCTAAAACTTTCTGGCCTTTTGGCTGCACACTTTTTTCTAAGTTAAACTGTTGGGAATTTGGGAAAAACGAAAAAATCCAAGGGTTAGCTTTTTGAAACTCTCTGACAACTTCTGGAAATGCTAAAGGCCGTAATTTTAAATATTCCGAAGCGGTATAAAAATTTTTTAAATTATTAATAGCTTTAGGCCCAGCCAAATAATGGTTTAAACAAAAACGGTTAGCTATATTTTTACCATATCGCCTTTTGCCAATAACTTGGAAAAAGATTGTAACTAAAGTTCGCGCCAGCCACAAAAACTTACTGTCGGTAATTATTAACAAATCTATATCTGAACTGTCTTTTGGCTGGCCCAAAGCTTGGCTGCCAGCTAAAGCCACCCCGCGTACAAACGGAATATTTTTTAAAAACCCAGAGTACTTTTTTATAATTTTTTCCCGCTTAAAACCATAAAAATAATTATTTATTCGCAGGTCTATTATATTAACCCGCCCCGGCAAACAATAATAACCGTTTTTAGTTTGAATCTGATCCTTTAACTGGTTTTCTAAAACAAAAAAAACCGCGTCCAAAGTTACCTGTTCGTATTCCTTACTAGCTTCCCCAATATGTTCAAATTCAAAATTAATATTTTTTTTAATTTCTGCGGGATCGTTGACTAAAAATTTGTGCAATTCAAAAAGCGTCAAGGGAATATCTTGCAGGTCAAAAAATTGGAGAGTAGAAATAATACGATTTTGGAGCATATAAGTCATTCTAACATACTATCATATTAACATTTTACCAATCCCAAAAAAACTAACTTGTTAGGATGTTAGTATATTAAAATGTTAATATTTTTCTATAATCCCAAACTATTTAAAGTTATTTCTTCCCACTCAAAGTCCACTTCCTTGTAGACTTTTAATTTATGAGAAAATTCTGTTTCGGAAAATTTGTACTGCGCCTGAGCAGACTGGCCCGCTCTGTGCGAGTACATTTCTTTTTTTTCTAACACCACAGGCTTATTTTCCCTAACCAGTTTATAGCGGTCGCCGTTTGGATGCTGGAATTCTAAAATGTCCTGTGTTCCCTGCTTTTCCGGACCTTCTTCCTTTTGCACTATTAAATCTTCGTGGGAAAGTTTTGTCCCGCGAAAATTCTTCTTAGCCATTTCTACAATTTCCTGCCATTTGTCATCGGTCATAGATTTACTAAATACTAATTTTTACTAATATACGAATATAAAATACATCAAATTTAATAAATAGCATTAGTATATTAGTACTAATTCGTATTTAGTAAATTTAGCTTACTGTAACAGCCCTCCCGCTCCATAAATATTATTAAAACTACTAAGCACCATTGGAATAATAGCCAAAGCTGCCAAAAGGGGCAAAACCACCAAAGCAACAGTAATATACAACTGCCACTTCATATAAGTTTTAGTCTTCCGGCTATTTTCTAAAATTTCCTGAAGCATTTGTTCTTGAGATAAAACTGGTTGCGATGTATTTTGATTGTTTTCCATAATTTTAAATTTTTCCTTTTTAGATTTTTTTCTCTCCTTACTACTTACTACTATGACTGGCACTTATGACAGAACGAAGCTGTCCTCCCCCCTACCTTAATGCTTTCTATTAATGTACCACATTTTTTACATTTTTGCCCCTTACGGCCGTAAACAAAGTGGTATTTGCCCATTTGGCCCCAACTGCCGTCGGTTCTAACAAAGTCACCTACGCTTGAACCTTTTGCCTGTATGCCTTTTAAAAGAACTGGCTTTATGTGATGGTAGATGGATTTTAATTCATCTTGCGATAAATTAGATACTTTCCTTGTTGGTAAAACACCCGCGTGAAATAGTATTTCGTCGCTATAAATATTCCCTATACCCGCCACAACTTTTGCATCCATAAGCACCTCCTTAATTCGCCCCTGTGTCCGTTTTTTCACGGCCGTTTCAAAACGGACACTAGTGAAATTTTTAGAAAGGGGTTCGGGACCGAATTCTTTAAGTTCTTTTACTTCATTAATATCTTCATCGTGCACCAATTTTAAATAGCCGAACTTTCGCACATCGTTAAAATATAATGTTGACCCGTCTACAAACTTAAAAACCACATGAGTATGCTTGTCCGGAAGTTGTTTTAAAGGGGCAGATGCTTTGTTTAACAAACGGTATTTTCCTCCGGTTTTTTTACGTAAAGCTTTGTCTTCAAAAATAAATTGTCCGGTCATTTTTAAATGCACAAGCATAGACCAAGGTCCTGACAAATCAAAAATTAAAAGCTTCGCGCGCCTCTTAACAGACAAAAACTTTTGTCCGGTAATGGTTTTAATAAATAGCTTTACTATATTTGGCGATGTAATCCGTTTTGGTGAAAGCGTAGCTGACCCAATGCCGACAATTTTGGGCGCGAAAATACTAACCGATTTAATTTTTCGATTTATTAGTTTACTATTTAACTCTCTAACTACCGTTTCGACTTCAGGAAGTTCAGGCACAAAATAAATGACAAAAATTAAATAAATAATAAAAATGACAAAAATACAAATGTATTTCCATTTTTGTCATTTCCGTCGTTTTTGTTCATTTTTGTCATTTCCTATTTGTGCTACAATAATATTATCAGAAGCGTAAAATTGTGTCATTTGTTCAGATTATTTAGACTTTTATGCCTACTCCCCAACATTTATTACGTTCTATCCCCCATCATTTTAAACCCGAAGACGAAGCACTGCTCGCCAAAGCATTTGAATTTGCCAAAGAAGCTCACAAAGGCCAAAAACGAAAAAGCGGCGAAGAATACTTTGTTCACGTGAAAAGTGTTTGCATAATTTTAGGCCAAATTTTTCCGAACGTTCCGACTCTTGCCGCAGCACTCCTCCACGACATACCTGAGGATACCAAAATTACCAACGACCAAATTAAAAAAGAATTCGGCGAAGAAATAGCCATATTAGTAGAAGGCGTAACTAAACTAGGCAGGGTACGTTTTCATGACAGTACAGACAAGTTCTATGTGGAAAATTTGCGCAAACTCTTTATAGCTACCAGTGAAGACATTAGAGTTATTTTAATTAAGTTAGCTGACCGCATTCACAACATGCGGACTATTGAATATTTACCCAAAGAAAAACAGGCCAAAATAGCCAAAGAGACTTTGGAAATGTACGCACCCATTGCCGCGCGTTTAGGTATTAGCGCTTGGAAAGACGAGCTAGAAGATATGGCTTTTAAAGTAGTCTACCCAAAAGAATTCGAGCAAACAAAAAAACTTCTAAACGGCGAGTTAAAAAAACGCGAACAAAGCATTAAGGACTTAAAAAAATATTTAGAAACTGTTCTTAGAACAGAGGGGGTTAAATTTTTAGAAATTTCCGGGCGTATTAAGCGTGTTTACTCACTCTTCAAAAAATTGCAGAAATACAGCGGTGATTTTTCTAAAATTTACGATATTTTTGCTTTAAGAATAATTGTGCGATCAACTTCGGACTGCTACACAGTTTTAGGACTCATACATAGGCACCTACAGCCCATGCCCGGCCGCATTAAGGACTATATTTCTACTCCCAAACCCAATGGTTACCAAAGCATACACACAACGGTTTTTGACGTGTCCGGAAATGTTTTTGAAATGCAAATACGCACAGACTTAATGCACGAAGAAGCAGAGCGTGGCATTGCCGCGCATTGGTTTTATAGCGAAGAAGGCAAGCCGCAGTCTGCCACAGCCTTTAGGGCACCGTGGGTAAAGGAACTTAGAGCCTGGCAAGAAGAAGCTTCTAGCGCGGAAGAATTCCTAGACAGCCTAAAAATAGATTTTTTTCAAGACCGTATTTTTGTCTTTACCCCTAAAGGCGACATTAAAGACTTGCCCGTTGGCGCCAGCGCAATAGATTTTGCTTTTTCGGTTCATACCGACCTAGGCTACCATATGATGGGTGTAAAAATAAATGGCAAAATGGCCAGCATATACGACGAACTAAAAAAGGGTGACGTTATAGAAGTTATAAAAAATAAAAACCCGGTAAAAATTTCTCGTGACTGGTTAGAAAATGCGCAAACTTCCGGCGCCCGAAACAAAATTCGCCACTACTTAAACGAAAATGACAAAGGCATTATGCGAAGAATAAGAGAGCTAAAACTTGCGGACCTTAAACCAAGTTTGCCAACGTTTTTTAGAAAAAAATAATCACTGATACACAAATATCACAGACTACACAGATAAAAACATTGTTAATCATTTGAATAAAAAATCCCCGAAAAGTCGGGGATTTTTTTATAATAAGTGGACTGGCAATTCTTTTTTGTCATCAGGTTTTTCTGTGGCATTCTGCTCTGGGGCATCTTGCCCCCTTACGAATTGCCCTTTTTCATCTAAGTATCCTTGCTGAGACTTATTAAATGAGGACTTATCAAAATCCTCTGGTCTTATTGGCATTTTTTAATTTTAATATTAATAAGCAATAGTATGCTTAGTGTATCCAGGTTTATAGTCATGAAGCTCTTCGGGCGTAAACCACACCTTAACTTCTTCTACAGCTTCTTCGCTAGAGCCTGAAGCATGAATTAAGTTGTACACGCCAATACTTTTACTGTCGGCATGTTTAAAAGAAACATGGGAATAGTCGCCTCTTATGGTTCCGGGAGCTGCGGACTTTGGTTCGGTAGCACCAACCATTTTGCGAACTAATTCCACAGCTTCCACGCCTTCAAGAGCTATAGCAATAATAGGGCCGGAGCTTATAAGCTCTATCATTAAATTCCTTACAGCCTCTCCCCTTCTTTTGGCTAAATCTTCAGTATAATGCTTTGCCGCTTGTTCTGCTTTGGGCCAAACCATTTTAAGGCCGGCAATTTTTAAACCCGCGCGTTCAAAACGGCTAACAATTTCTCCCACCAGCCCGCGGTCAACCGCGTCGGGCTTTAACAAAACTAGGCTACGTTCAATTGTATTTGTCATATATGTCTTATAAGTCCTATTTGACCTATTTAATTATTTTAACACTCTCCATAACCACCGGCACTTTTGGCGCGCCGTCGGTCGGGCCCATTTGCGGAATAATATCCACCTGGCCTATTTTATCTACTACATCTTGTCCAACCAATACTTTACCAAAAATTGTATAGTTGTTAGAAAGCGGTACATCGCCCAGCATTATAAAGAATTGGCTGCCGTTTGTATTAGGGCCGGAGTTGGCCATGGCAAGCACACCTTTTTTGTAACCGGCTTTAAAAGAAGGGGTGTTTGGATTTAGCTCGTCTTCAAACTTTGCTCCAAACGCGCTTATACCTCCGGTACCGTTACCGCTGGGGTCACCACCCTGAATGACAAAATTTTTGGCCACGCGGTGGAAAGTTAAACAATTATAGTAACCTGAATTAGTAAGTCTTAAAAAGTTCTCTACGGTTTTAGGTGCGTCTTTGTCGTAAAATTCTAAAGTAATTTTTCCAAAGCCCTTAACCGACATTTCAACCTGGCGGTTGGCAATTGCAACCTTGTCGTTCTTTAATTTATTTTCGTCAAAGTTTCTAACGCACTCCGCGGCTTTAGTAGTAGGGGTAGTTGTTGTGCTGCCAGCAACCTGCTCTGTAGAAGTTGGACTTGGCTTAGTCTGACTGTCTTCTTCTTCAGTAGGTTTATCGTTTTGGGTATAACTTTGCATATCTGTTTTTTCTAACTCCTCGTTAGCTTTATTGCCGCGGTACTTAAAAAAAGCTACGCTGCCGCCAAATAAAACTAAAATAATTATTATAATTGCCACTAAAGTTTTGTTGCTCATAATTTAGATTATTAATTGCTTAAGCAATATTATCACACTTCCATTTTCTCTTCAACTTGTTTAGATTTTTCCCAAAGCCAATAGTATATGACCAATACTCCCCCGTTTAAAACTACAAAAGTAAGCGGGCTTATATGAATAGAAAGGCTGGCATATGGCCAAGAGGTTAACAAATTTACAAACCAAATTATTGTTTTTAGCATAAGCCCTGCCACAAAGGCAAATCCCGAGCCAAAAAAAGGCAGTACGCTCAAAAAGCCAACGGCCATAATAGGTGCTACAAATGGCAAAATTATTAAATTAGCAAAAATTGCGACTATACTTAACTGACCAAACTTAAAAAGTAGTAATGGTAAAGTAGCGGCAATTGCGCAAAGCGTTGTGAGTAAAATATTTTTTAAAAATTTAAATTCTGTCCACCGAATAGTTAACTTTTGTAAAACCGGCATACCGTAAACTATGCCGGCCGTTGCTAAAAATGAAAGCTCAAACCCCACGTCTGAAACCAAAATTTTTGGGTTAAGCAAAACCATTACACAAGCGGTAAACAAAAGGGAAGGTGTAATAGCGTAAAGCCTGCGGCTTCTTAAAGCAAGCAAAAGCAAAAAACCCATTATTGCGGCGCGCAGAACCGAAGCGCTCGCGCCCGTTAATATAGTAAAAGCAATTATAAACAATATACTCAGCCAAAAACTATAGCGCCGGCCAATTATCCATGCAGCCAAGCCAAGCGCGCTAACAATAATTGAAATATTAAAGCCCGATACCGCAATAATATGGGAAAGACCCGCTCTATTAAACGAGTCTGTAATATTGGTTGGTAAAGTTTTCTTCGCGCCTATTAATATGCCAAGCAGCAAGCTACTTTCGGGTTCTTGTAATAAACTAGATACGCGTCCGGTAAATGCGTGTTTTACTTTTAATACCCCCTCTTTAAAAAAATTAAGCTGGTGGCTGCGTAAAATTAAAATTTTTGGCCTGTTACTTAGCGCGTAAACATTTTGCATTTCTAAATAGCCTTTATAGTCAAAGTCAGAAAAATTTTTTGCTTCTTCTATTTTACCGTCTATTGCCACTTCGTCACCGTAAAAAAATTCCTGCGCCAAAGTAGTGGTGACTAAAATATTTTGCGAATATTTTTTCGGCTTAACCGTTAAAAGCTGCTTGTCTAGCCTTACGTCGGGGTCTTGTACCACATAACCTTCTAACTTTTGCCTTGAACCCAATAGGCTTTCAAATTCGTTTGGAATAAAACTGCTATTTAAACGGAGCATCCCAAACAATACAACTACGACGCACAAGCCGATGAATGCAAAAAAATTCTGCTTTAAAAAATAAAAAACCGCGGACACACTTACTGCCGCAGCTAAAACTATATAAATAATATTATTCTCTATTTTAAATAACGAAGCAAAAAATACCCCACCTAAGAAACTGACAGAAAGGATGACAAACGCTTTGGACTTACTCATACTATATTTTGATGGGCATCTTCGTTTCTTTCCAAACGCTTATGATGTTTATCAACTTACAATATATTCCCGCCGATGAGCGATAACGCCAGAAGATACCCATCAATTAGTACCAACCTCAAAAGTCTTAACCTTACTCTTCTCTCCTCTAACTAACCTGACTTGCGATTTACTGATTTTTAAATATTCCGCCAAAGATTCTATAACCGCTTTATTGGCCCTACCTTCCAGCGGAGGCTCTTTAACATATATATGCAAGGTACCGAACAGATCTTTTTCCACCCGAGGTTTTTTGGAATTTGGATGGACTATTACTGAAATATGCATTATATTACAGCTCTCCATTTGTTGCCGGGCAAGCCTTGTATAACATGTCTCTTACCGTCTTTTTCGCAAAAAACGTTTATTGTTAACGGTTTATTATTTGCATCTCTCACAACCTTTTCAACCGTTGCAATAGTACCCTCTTCACCCTTTATATTTTTCAAAATTACCTGGTGCCCTACTTCTATATTTAAGGATGCTAAAATTTCAGGATCTGGTTTTGGAAGCCGAATTTCTATATTTCTTTTTGCCATAATAATTTTCTTGATAGTTTATTTTTATATAACACAACTAATTCATAGGCTCCAAATAAAGCAACAGTGTAACTTAAGTCGCCAAACAAAGTGCCTTTTATAAAAGGTAAGCCGTTCGTATAACTAAGTAGTATTCCTGACCAAGTATGCGGGTACTCTGCATACAAAAATGCAAAATTGGTCACTAAGAAAAATATGACTGAAGCGCCCAAAGAAGACGCTACTATTTTAAGCGGGCGATGACTTTTAGCATTCTTTATATATACGCCGAACAAAATACCAGCTAAGTGAGAAGCATAAATTGCCAGCATCATAGGCCAGGAAACAAACCCAATAAATATGTCGCTAATAAAGCGTGCGACTAAAACAATGCCGGTAGCTTTTTTCCATTCCATATTTGCAGCAGCAAAAATTGCCAAAGCGGTTATGGGCGCAAAGTTTGGCATATGAGGTATGAAACGACTAATTACAGCTAATAAAACTATTATGTAGATGATCATAAATATATTGAACAAGATTTAAATGATTTAAAAGATTGAACAAGATTTGTATGGCAATCTTGTCACTCTTGGTCAATCATGTCAATCATTTAATTATTTCTAATTTCCATTCTATATAATCTTTATTTACCGGCTTATAACTCGCCGCACCTAGTGCTGATTGTACCCCGTTTAAATAAAACGCCCAAAACTTTTTTCCTTTTTCTTCTTTCTGTCCGTTTATAGCAGTCACATATTCACCCGCGTCTTTAAAAGTTTTTGTCTCAACTTGGTGCCCCATTTTAAGTAAATCCAGTGCAGTCTTTTGTTCACTAGGGTAAATATTAAATAAATTATCCCCCATATCGCCTTCTACCTTTTGGCGTATTTGAATGGACAGCTCTGCGTTAGTTGGTAGTTGTTGGTTGTTAGTTGTTAGTGCAGATTGCTGATTACAACCTGCTGATATAAGCAAAACTACCGATAAGCTCAGCAAAATTCTTGTCACTCTTTTAAATCTTGTCATTCTTGTTTGCCCGCCATAGCTTTAGCGACGGCTGGGTCATTTCTAATAATCAATCCCCCTCTGTGCCAGTATCCCCTTATAGTACGGATGCTTTATCATACTCATTTCCGTAATTAAATCGCACTTGTCCATAATTTTAGGGTATTTATTGTGCCCAGTCAAAACTAAGTGCTGGAGCGGCGCTTTTATATCTATTAAATCTGTAATATCGCGCTCTTCTATTAGCTTACTTTCCAGCGCAGAAATAATTTCATCTAGAATAACTACTTGATACTTTCCGCTTGTTATAATTTCGCGCGCTCTGCTTAAACCATCTAGCGCGGCCTTAACGTGAACGTCTTTTTCTTTTTTATCGCCCAAAATTCCTACAAAACCAAGGCCTAGTTGTTCGTTATCTATACGACCAATGGGACCGCTATAGGACGTATGGTTTAAAAAATCTATTTCACTACTCACCGGCCACTCACCGTCCTTTATATCGCTTGCACTTTTTCCTTTTGCTTTTACAAACTGCAAAATATAAACATTCATCCCAGCCCCAGCAGCCCGAATAGCCATACCCATAGCCGCCGTAGTTTTCCCCTTCCCCGCACCCAAATAAGATATGACCAAACCCTTAGGCTCGTCACTAAATTTGGTGGGCATTTTGATCCGCCCGCTGGCAGATTTGGGTTTTGATTTTTTTATAGGCATAAAATTTTAACCATTCCGAACACAGTGAGGAATCCCTTAATTTCCTGTTTAAAGCGATACTTCGCTTCGCTCTGAGTGGTTACAATAATTAACTGATGATTATAATAAGTTTTGATACAAATCCTTCCACCCCGGATTCATCATGCGAATTAAATCTTCTTTCTTTTTTCTACTCCAACCTTTTATTTGTTTTTCTCTTGCTAATACTCCGTCATAACTTTCACCATATTCATAATACACTAATTTATGGCAACCGTATTTTAAGGTAAAACCTTTTACCACGCCATTTTTATGTTCCCACACGCGCTTAATTAAATTACTAGTAAACCCAGTATACAAAGTACCGCTGTCACTTGCCATTATGTAAACTGCGTGAATTGCTTCCTGCATTGTTTTACTAACCATCCAGACCCCGAGGCTTTGCGAGGGGGAAGGATCCCTTAAATATATAAAGCGATTCTTCGCTTCGCTCTGAGTGGTTACATTACTTAATAGGCGGCGGTTACCCGCCGCCTATAATTTAACTACTTAATAAGAGTTTTCACAATTATTACAATATCCTTTATCCAGGATATCCAAATTGTGACTAAAGCAATATTATGTTTTTTCATTGAAAATCTGTAACTCGGCTCGCATACATGCTTCGAGCCCTACCATTGGATGAGTCAAAAAAATAAAGAAGGTCGACCTTGCTCCTTCGTCCGTTTTTGGTATTTAGATTCTGTAGGTTTCTGTAGTGCGTTTAAATCTGTAGTTCTGTAGCCTAGCCACACTTACTATACCCGCAATGCTCACACTTCATACAGCCTTCGGCAAAGACCATCATGTTGGCACAGGTTGGACAGACTGGGGCGTTGCCAAGGTTTGCAATACTTATACGCTGAGTTTTTTGGGTTAAAGTCGCAGTCGGAGTTTTAACCGAAGCGGTTTGCAAAGTTTCTACCACTCTTTCCTGAACTTTTTCCACTGTCATTTGCTGGGATGGGTCGTTAACCGGGTTTGGTAGCGGTATATTTAATTGTTGTTGCCCGCGCTTTATGTGCTTGCCTAAAATTTTAGCAATTGCGTCTGGCAAACTAAAGACCATACCTTCTTGTGAGAACGAAACGTCCGGTCCGCGTATACCTTTAAGCTGTTCTATTATTTCTTCTATGGCAATATTAGAGCGGAGCGATAAACTAATAAGCCTGGTTATAGCTTCGGTCTGAGCACTAAAGAATCCGCCGGCCTTACCCATTTGAGCAAATACTTCAAACGGACCATGACTGTCTTCGTTAACTGTTACATACAAATTGCCGTAAGGAGTATTTATTTTGTAAGTTATACCCATCATTACGTCCGGTCTCTGTCTTGGAGCAATTTTTATTTGTACGTTGTCGCCCGACACAGACATAACTTCCCTAACTTTTTCTTCTACAGAATTTGCGGCAAGAGTCGCAGCTTTCTTAGCCTCTACCTGTTCATGCGCGTCTTTGCCCAAATTCTTTGAGTCAGTGGCTAGTATCTGCTCATCGCGCGAGCCGTCCCTATAAATAGTTCCGCCCTTACAGCCAAGGTCGTACATTAAGGTGTAGAGCTGCTTGGTTTGCTCTATAGTATATTCCGAAGGCGCATTAACAGTTTTGGAAATTGCCGAATCTGTCCAACGTTGAACCGCAGCCTGCACCTTTACATGCTCTTCCGGCGTTAAAGACATAGCTGTAGCAAAATAGTCAGGAAGTTCGGTTTGACCAGGGTGTTTTTCTAGCCAGTCCTGCGCGAGCTTAATTTTTTCTTCGTGCACACCAAGTCTAGACTTTCTAAAATATGTCCAAGAAAAGAAAGGTTCAATACCTGTGGAAGTTCCAACCATAGTTCCAACAGTTCCTGTAGGCGCCTGGGTCATTATAGTTACGTTTCTTATGCCGTGCTCTTTAACTAATCCTCTTACATATTCCGGCATTGCTTTCATAAACCCGGACTGTAAAAACTTCTCAGCGTTAAATTTAGGAAACGCACCCTTTTCTCTGGCTAGCTCAACTGAAGTTTCGTAAGCAGTTACCGCAATAAATTGGTAAAGCTTGTCTATAAATTCTACTGCTTCGGGGCTTCCATATTTTAAGCCTTTGTAAATAAGCATTTCGGCAAGACCAATTGTACCCATACCAACTCTGCGTTCAGACATTTGCTGATTCTTGTTCTCGTCAAAAAAGTAAGGCGTGGCGTCTATAACATTGTCCTGAAAGCGCACAGCTTGCGAAACCGTGGTCTTAAGCATATCCCAATTTACTTCCCCGGTTTCTTTACTAATATGCCTGGCCAAATTTACGTGGCCTAAGTTACAAACACCCCACGCCGGCAGTGGCTGCTCGCCACAAGGGTTTGTACAAGGTAGATCCGCATAATAGTGCGAGTTAGAATAGTAGTTCGCGCGGTCTATAAAATACATACCCGGCTCGGCTGAAGTCCAGGCTGACTCTATAATATTTGTCCAAATGTCCTGAGCTCTTACGGTTTTGTGTTTTATAACATTGCCGCCAAGCTCTTTCCACTTTTTTAAGTTACCGTCCCAGTGTTGGTCGTAAAGCGGGTCTTGCGGGTCTGGGTAAACTAAGTCCCACGGCTTGTCAGCTTTAACTGCTTCCATAAAGTCGTCGGTAATACCTACCGAAATATTGGCGTTAGTTATTTTACCCGCTTCTTTTTTAGAATTAATAAAGTCAATTACGTCCGGATGCCAAGCATTAAGTATTAACATTAAAGCACCTCGGCGGCTGCCACCCTGCTCAATAAGTCCGGTTACAAATGAATAGAGCGATGCCCAAGAAACAGAGCCACTAGAACGTCCGTTAACTCCCTTAACATAGGAATAGCGTGGGCGCAAAGAAGATACGTTAATACCAACACCGCCGCCTCTACTCATAATTTCCGCCATTTGCCCTAGGGTATTAAAAATACCGTGGCGGCTATCTTTGGGCGAAGGTATAACATAGCAGTTATAAAAAGTTAAATTCTGCCCAGTGCCCGCGCCGGTAAAAATTCTACCTGCCGGCACATATTTCCAGTCGTCCATTAAGTCCCTAAATTTAGTTTCCCATTCAACCTGCTTTTCTTTAGTTTTTTCTACACTTGCAATGTGCTTGGCAATACGTTCAAACATTTGCTCCGGCCTAGTTTCCAGCGGCTTGTCTATATGTTCTATAGCTCTGTGTTCTAAAGAGCCGTCGCGCATTCTTACTTCCACTTCTTTTTTTACCATGTCTAAAGTTTCTATAACGCCAATTTCGCGCTGTCCGGTTTTAGGGTTTACCAAAACCACAGCCAAGTCGCCCACGGCCAAAGTCGTGCGCTTTACGTCTTTTACCGCGTAACGGTCTAAGAAGATTTTTTCGCCAAGTTCTGAAAGGGCGTTCTTAGTTCTGGTTTGTAAATTTTCTCGTGTGCTTTGCATATAGCTATTTATTTCCATCCGGCTTTTTCTTGCCTGGATAACTTAATGGTTTTGTTTTTACTTTATGAACTTTAGGAACTTGATAAACTTTATAACTTCTTCAGCTCTTCTTTAAACTCCTCTACATCTTCAAACTTTCTATACACCGACGCAAAACGTATATAAGCAACCTTGTCTAACTTCTTTATTTTCTTCATTACTATTTCACCTATGTCTTCACTCTTTATTTCTCCGTCTTTGGCTTTTTTTTGAATCTCTATTTCTATACCGGAAACCAACTTCTTTAAACCGTCCTCGCTTACAGGCCTTTTTTCAAAGGCTCTATGTATTCCACGCTCCATTTTCTCCTTACTAAACAATTCTTTACGACCGTTCTTTTTTATTACGGTAAGGCCTAAAATTTCAATTTCTTCATAGGTACTAAAACGAAACTCGCACTTTTCGCATTCCCTACGCCTTCTTATAGCGCTGCCGTCTTCTACGGGCCTACTGTCTAGTACTTTAGTGTCTTCGTTTTGGCAATTAGGGCAATTCATAATTGTGACATTTAACCGTTGACATTTGACCTTTAACTTAAAAAGAAAAGCGGTGTGTGTCAATTGTTAAATGTTAAAGGTGAAAAGTTAATTCACTGTATATTGTTATCGCTTAACTATTGTACTACTACATATTGTGTTAGTCAAAAAAATCAAAACCCTCTTAAAGCCTAAGATTTTTGGTTTTTATGATAGCGTAATACTAAGCTATCCACAAATAAACATAAATTTTTATTTTTGAAAAAAATTAAAAAAAGAGGAGCATATGGTCATACCCCGCTTGCAATAAACCTCCTTGGTGCGACAGGTCATTTTTTCAGCCTCGCTTATCGTTCTCTGATTGGCCGGCTCCTCCATTCTTGAAAAAAGCGCTGCCTGAGGCTGCATTGTGCCTCGAACCAATCTTCCTCAGCGGTTCCAGGAAGGCTGCACTGGGTGCGCTCCAAGTAAACGAGACAAGCCTCCTTTCTTATTTCCTCCTCTGTGGGATAAGGCAATAGCCCATAATCTCTGCGGGCCATTTCCCAATCCACCTTTGCATCTCCACTGCCCTCGCCTCTTTCCCATTTCTTGTAAGCCTCAAAGGCGATTTCGGAATGCGGAACCTGGTAGCCCCCGTAATCATTTTCAAACACGTTTGGGACTCCTTTCACTGCTAGCATACCAGAAAAAAACAAATATAAAAACCCCGGGGCATATTTACCCCGATCCACTTTTACAAGGAATAGATTAAAGAAAAAGTGGGGCGGGGTCCAGAACAATAAAGGTTCCCCGCAACAGAGCTATGAAATATCCAACCTGTATTAGCTCCTCGGCTAGCTTGCCTTGCAAGCAAGACAGACTCACCTACGCCGCTAATAAAAAAATCTCCAGGGGCACATCTGGAGATTTTAAGTTTATATTATTTTCCTATTTCCAACCCGCCTAAATGCTTTTGCTTTTGGCGAAGTAAGTTCTCTTTATTGCGTCAGCGTATGGTAGAGCAAATCTATCATGCCGCTATTTTTAGCTTGGTACTTTATAGTCGAAGCACCTGCAACCTGGCCGCTTACTACAGGCTGAGTTTGCGAATCTTGACTAAAGCCTAAGGCATAAGTTACACCGCTATTGTCTGCTAGCCAAGCTAGATTGTCAGCATAAAGCGCGTAAGTTTCTTCTGCTGGCTGAACTAAGTTAGCATACAAAAATTTGTCGTAGGCTGAGGCTATGCTGTCTATTCCCGAAACTACATTTTGCATAGAAAAGGGGTCGTTAATTTCAGTTGTCGATCCGTTAAATCCTATGTCAGTAGAAGCTACTGCAAATAGGAATGCTAAAGAGAACATAGCAGTCCCAAGCAGAGCCATAACTTTGCCAGGAGTTTCCTGGGTTAAGGCATTATTAATTAGTTGATTCATATTTTTGTTTTCCGCAAACAGATATTAATCGCTCTATAAAAAGAAGTAATCGCGCGTTCGACTCCTTTTTATATTTATACAAAAGCAAAAAACCTCTAGTTTGCTAATATTAATTTTTGTTTTATTTTTACAGGTTTTAAGACCCTGTAGTCTTTTTTGTTTCAATTAAGTATGATGATTTTGCCTTTATTTTATTTGGCAAATCGACCTTTTTCATCACTCTTTAATATATTATAGCACAGTGGCACGAAAATTGCAAGCACATTTAAAAAACTGCCACTCTTTTAGGAGTCGCAGTTTCTGTAGGCTTCTGTAGTGAATTTAAATTTTGTAGTTCTGTAGCTCTATTTCATTTTCTTTCGTATGAAAGCCGGCTTGCCCGCCGAAATCTTCTACTAAATATCTGTTGTACCTTTTATAAAACGCTAACGATGACCATCAATCATTTCATTTTTTTGCGGATGAAGGCGGGGATCTCTAATTCGTCGTCGTCATCCCCTACTGACATACTAGGCTCTGGCATTTTCTCTATGGGAGGTGTGGGCTGAACCGGACGCGGATTAAACATTGGCTTTCTAATTTCTACCGGAGTAATGGGCGGCAAGTTTACCGGCGCAGTTTTTGTTTCCGGTATTAGGTGTCTTTTTTCTTCATGGCTTAAAAGTGCTATAGGACGTTTGCTACTTTCGTCAAAACCGGTAGCAATAACTGTAATGCGAATTTCATCGCCCATGTCGTCGTCTATAACTGTACCAAATTTTACCTTTGCGTCTGGGTCTATACTCTTAGTAATTACTTTGGCAGCTTCGTCTATTTCAAACATGCCTAAGTTGCTTCCACCGGTTATGTTAAATAGCACACCCTTAGCGCCGTCTATTGCAAGTTCAAGTAATGGAGAATTAATTGCCAGGCGCGCGGCTTCTTGCGCTCTGTTCTCTCCCGCTGCTCTACCTATACCCATAAGCGCTGTGCCAGCGTCTTGCATAATACTTCTTACGTCCGCAAAGTCGGCGTTAACAATACCGTGAGTAGTAATTAAATCCGAAATGCCGGCAATGCCCTGACGCAAAACTTCGTCCACTGTCTTAAACGCGTCTACTAGTGAAGTTTTTTTGTCTATAATTTGGAGTATGCGGTCGTTCTGAATAGAAATTATTGCATCTACTTTGTCTTTTAAATTATCGTAACCAATTTCCGCAACTTCTTTTCTCTTGCTGCCTTCAAAAGTAAACGGCTTAGTTACTACAGCCACGGTTAAGATACCTTTGTTCTTACAAAGTTCAGCCACTATAGGTGAAGCGCCGGTGCCTGTTCCCCCGCCAAGTCCGCAGGTTATAAAAACCATATCCGCGTTGTCTATAACTTCTTCTAAATCTTCTATACTTTCTTCCGCGGCCTGACGCCCAAGTTCCGGGTTCATGCCCGAACCTAAACCTTTAGTCACACTTCTTCCAATGTGAACTTTTTTGTCTGACTGGTTATTGTGGAGCGCTTGCGAGTCTGTGTTAATTGCCACAAACTCAACGCCCTTAATGCCAAGTTCCGACATTCGGTTAACCGCCGAAGTGCCCGACCCGCCAATACCCAATACTTTAATTCTGGCAAAACTTTCAATTTTAGGTTTAACTTCCATGTGTTTTTTATTTACCCCGTTAGAATTTTTCATATTTTTTTATTTAGCCCTTTTGTTTTAAAAATTTCTAATGGGGCTTATGCTTACTATTATAATGTAAAAGATGATAATAAATAAAAACAAGCCTGTTCACCCGTAACCGTAATTTAGCTTGTTTTTTTGTTTTGATTTTATATACCTATTGCCACTTACTGGCCTTTAGGCTTTGTTTGATTATAACACAACTTAAAAATTATGCAAAAAGTGGATTATTTGCTATTATATAGACAAATTAAGTACCCTTTAAATGAAACAAAAAATATTTAAAATTTTAACCTTAGTATTCTTTATAAGCTCTTTTTTGTTGCCTTTTATTTTTGTAGAAAAAGCCCAAGCAGCCTGCTCCTACAGAATTAGCCGGTTTGATTCCAAGGGCAAAACTACCGCCTCAGTTAATGAAACTATTAATTTCATAGCCGTTGTAGAACGAAGCGGTACACTTTCAGATTGTGCAAGCGAAATGAGGTTTGAATTATACGCAAAAGATAATGGCGGTTTTAATGGAGCTTTTAATGGTTTTTTTATAGAAGGAAAAGCTGCCAGCTTCAAAAGCAACACTGCTACAGTAGAATTTAATACAGATTTAAAAAAAATAGATCTAACAAAACTCAGTACTCCTACTCAGCCGGCTTTTTATGTTAAAGCAATGAGTAATAATTTTATAACGCTCGAGCAACTTGTTAGCTCTCCTGTGGTAATTACTGTAAGTGGCGTAATAGATTCAAGTAGCCCCCACTTAAAACTCCGCTTTGAACCAGCTCAAAATTCATATTCTTTAAACCAAGAAGTTAAAATTTGGATTGACGCAAAAATTTTTACTAACACAACCCGAATAAACCATCCAGATGTAAATGAAATTTACGCGGTAGCTAAGGCTGGCGGAGCAAACGGCACAATCTTGAGCGACATTACCGTAAGTGCCGATAATTTTAGCAAGTACGAACAGAATATAACAATTAAACTCGCCAAATCTCTTGGTATTAATGTTGGTTCTAACAATATTAATGTTAGTTTATGGAATTCAAAAACTAGTCTCAAATTAGGGGAAGCTAACCTAGCTATAAGTGTTGCAGGCTCTACGGCAATGGGCGTTCAAACAAACGTCACAACTTTAAAACCCGACTCCGATTTAATATTTTCAATTACCAATTCTGCGGGTAAAAATTTGCGCGGAACTATTGAAGTTAATGGCACTTCTAATTCCTTTGGCTCTTTACCTTTTACTTTAAAGACATCTACAGCCAATGGGTTTGTAAATGGACGCAACACAATTACAGTAAAAGCCTTAGACAACGCCACAGGGCAAGCGGTAACTTTAGAAAATTCAGGCCAGCTGACTATTACAGTTGACCCAAATGCAACACCTACCACAACAACTACAAAAAAATATGCATGCAAGGCCGGAGACGGAAAATATGCTTGCAGCGCAAGCAACGACCCGGGTCTTGGCGATGTTTACGCTCAGGGCGGGGGCTGCAATGCTATGGAAGTACAACAAGTAGAATTATGTTGGTGCGGTAAAACCGACGACCAAATAAAAACCCAGTGTACATCTACCTCTAACCCTACTCTTCCGACTGACAAATTAATGAACCCAATCCCCACCGAAGGGTTGTTAGACACTTTCTTAGGTATTACCAAAGGCTTTTTAGCCGGTCTTGCAATTTGGGCGGTTATTGCCATAATTTTTGCGGGCTTTAGAATGGTTATTTCGGCCGGCAATGAAGAAGCTATTACTCAGGCTAAAAAAGCCATAACCTGGGCCATACTTGGCCTTGTAATAGCATTACTCTCATTTAGTATGGTTGCAATTGTGCAAAATATTTTAAATGTAGACACAACTAAATTTAACCCACAGCTTCCGGGCTCTACCACACCCCCGACTTCACCCCCTCCAAGTGGTTACAATATTCCGCCAAACAAAAACATTTAATTCTGCAAATTTAAAAAGCTCATCCATATTAGATGAGCTTTTTAAATTAACGGCGAAGGAGGTCTGGTAAGACCTGCCTTCGCCATCAAGGTGAACGCACACTCCTCGCCGGTTGGCGGGGTAGATGCGTCTTCATTTCAGTCAAATGTCGAGGGGTCATTTCTCCCCCTCGCTCTCGGGCGTAAGCTCTTTAACAAGCTTTAGCTCGAGAAAACGTCCTT
>CAZAED010000002.1:64520-65207 GCA_964484145.1 uncultured Candidatus Saccharibacteria bacterium
GGTAGGCGAATTTGACTTCGCCTCGCAGGTCAAAGTACGTTGGAACCAAACCTTCCTCCTTTCTGTAGAACTCGTCCGGCACAACCCTCGCCTTGGCCACGCTGAGGCCATCTCCGGAATCAATGGTTTTGATTTCCGGAATAGCCACAACCTGCACCCTATCCGCGTCCTTGGCACAGTCCGTGCCTTTAAGACACTCGTAGAGTACCAAAGAGTAGACACGGAGTTTGAAGCGCTCGCTCCGAGGAAGCAGCAATGGGAACCAGTCGCCGCTCTGACAACCACCGAGGTCAATTTTCGTGACGTCGGTGTAGTTGTTGTTGTGCTCGCTAGGGCAATTCTGCGGCAACTTTTCAATGTAGCCGCGACTTGCTTCCCGTTCAACCTTTGCCGCGTGATACTGCCGCGCCTGCTGAATCGGCGAGGCGTTCGGGTCAATCTTCCCGACCTGGTTGTCAAACCGGTCGTTGTAGAGCGCGAAGATTTGCTCCTTCGCACGCTCAACTACCGGAACCCGAGAGATTATCGATGGGGCAAGAACGACGAACGCGACGAAAGCAATAAGAATGCCGCCCAATCGCCCTCCAAACTTTTTAAGTCCCGATTTGGGTGTTGCTGGCGCCGCTGGGGCGCTGGTAGCTGCTTGAGACATTTCTATACCTTCTTCCTTTTTTGTGTTGATAGGTT
>CAZAED010000003.1:0-58516 GCA_964484145.1 uncultured Candidatus Saccharibacteria bacterium
CCATATATTGATGAGCGAGTTATGAAAAAGGTGTTAGGTGCAAAGAAAGGCCAGCAAATTAAAACCTGGTCCAGAGCTTGCACTATTGCGCCTGAATTCGTAGGCTTTACTTTTATGGTGCATAACGGTAAGACTTTTTTACCAGTATTCGTTACTGAAAACATGGTAGGACATAAGTTAGGTGAGTTTGCTTTAACCAGAAAATTCCACAGACATGGCGGTAAGATGGCTAAAGACCAGGAAGCAGCAGCAGCTGCGGCAGAAAGCGCTAAACTTAAGGCCGCTAAAGAACCCGTAAAGAAATAGTTTCAAGTTTATAAAGTTCATCAAGTTATAAAGTAGACACATATATTAATTAAATGACTAAGTCCAATACAACAGAACAGAAAGTTATAAAGGCATCTGCCCTAAATCTTCGGATTTCTCCGCGTAAGATGCGTCTTTTAACTGACTTAGTTAGAGGTATGTATGTTGACCAGGCTGTAACGGCTTTAGAATATGCGCCACAAAAAGGCGCGGAATTTTTACTCAGAGCTATAAAATCTGCAGCCGCGAACGCCGTAAATAATTTTGCTTTAAAACCGGAAAATTTGTATGTAAAAACCGTTACCTGCGATATGGGAAGAGTTATGAAACGCTATTTTCCAAGAGCTCGCGGCAGCGCGTTTGTTATAAAGCGCAAAATGGCTCACGTAAATGTTGAACTTTCAGAAAAGGCGCGTGGTGGTAAAGCAGCTTCCCGTTTAGAACTTTTTAAGAAAAAACAGTCTGAAAATTTAGCAAGTGAAGACAAGAAGGATGCTACAGAAAAGAAGACCGAAAGCCCGAAAATTAAACAGCATACAGTTAAGACCGACGAACAGGTTAAAATGAACAAAGCTCAAAACAAGAGAAGACTATTTAATAGAAAGAGCGGAGAGTAATATAAAATTTAGGATATAAGATGTAAGATTTAGTTTGCATACTTATATCATAAATCCTAAATCATAAATCTTACATTTATTATGGGACATAAGATTAATCCAACTTCATTTAGGCTTAAAGTAACCGACACGTGGAAATCGCGCTGGTTTGTTAAGCGAGGCTTTCAAAAAGCATTAGCTGAAGACGTTGCCATTCGCGCCTACTTAGAGCAGCACTTAAAAAAGGCCGGTCTAGTTAGGCTTGAAATTGAACGCGGCGGTACCGGTCAAATTACTATTACTGTTAAAACTACTAAACCCGGGTTAATAATTGGAAAAGGCGGCGCGGGTATAGAGGAGCTTAAAAAGAAGATTAAACAGAAGCTAAGAATTAGAAAAGAATTGCGTGTAAATATTGAAGAAGTAAGGGATATAAACTTGCAGGCACAGGTTATAGCAGACGGCATAAGTGAACAAATTGAAAAACGCGTTGCTTTTAGAAAGCTTATGAAGCAGTCGTTAGAGCAAATTATGCAGGCTGGGGCTAAGGGTGCCAAAGTTTCTATAGGCGGAAGACTTAACGGAGCAGATATAGCAAGAACAGAGCATTTGTCACAAGGCAAAATCCCACTTCATACCATTAGAGCTGATATAGATTTTGCAAGAAGTACAGCTTTTACTACCTACGGCACTGTAGGTATAAAAGTATGGATATACAGAGGAGATGTATTTGAGGAAAAGAAGTCAGTAGCAGTAAATAAACCAGCGATTGAGCCGGTTATCGCAAAAGTTAAGTAAAGTATTTATTAATTTACTAATTAGTTATGTTCATTCCGTCTAAACTTAAACACCGCAAGCATCATCGCGGTCATACAAAGGGTGTGGCTACTGCGGGTACCAACATAGACTTTGGCCAATTTGCCTTAAAGTCTTTGGAAAATGCTTGGGTAACTGCCAGACAAATCGAGTCCGCAAGAAGAGCGATGACCCGTTACGTTCAGCGCGGCGGTAAAATTTGGATCCGCCTTTTTGCCGACAAGCCAATTACAGTTCACGGAAACGAAAGTCCTATGGGTGGCGGTAAAGGCGCGGTTGACCACTTTGTATGTGTGGTAAAGAAAGGTAAGATTTTGTTTGAAATGGACGGCGTAACTAGAGAGCAAGCGCAAGAAGCTATGAGATTGGCAAGTTATAAGTTACCGGTTAAGACAAAGTTTTTATCAAAGTAATTTATTTTACGGATTACGGACAGAGTACGGATATACGGATCATAATAAACCCGTTATCTACGTATCCGTATATCCGTAAGAATCCGTAATCAGTAAAGATATGAAGTTTAAAGAACTTACAACTAAATCTGAAGCAGAGCTTAAGAAAATGCTAGAAGAATTGCGCCACGAAGCTCATGGTCTGAAAATGAAGCTTCGCTTGAATGAATCTAAGCACAGCCATAAGCTAGCTGGAATGAAGAAAGATATCGCTAGAATATTAACTCATTTACACACGAAAACAGCGAAATAGAAAATTAGAGAAGTAGAGAAGCAGTATCGACTAACTTTCTAATTCTCTAATTCACTAACTATCTAAATTTATATGACATCAGATTCTAAAAAACAGCAAATGACCGGCGAAGTGGTTTCCACCAAAATGATGAAAACCGTGGTTGTTAAGGTAGACTCAAGAAAACGCCATCCTAAATATAAGAAAGCTTATACAGTTTCAAAGCGCTTTAAAGCCCATACAGAAGAAAAGTTTGTAGTAGGGGACAAAGTAATTATTGAAGCCTGTAAGCCAATTAGCAAAGATAAGAGATTTAAAGTAATATCTAAAGCTTAAGAGAAATAGAAAATTTGAGAAAAAGAGAAATGGAATTAACTAACTCTCTAATTCTCTAACTCACTAACTATCTAATTTATGTTACAAGTAAGATCCTGGATTAAAATAGCAGACAATACCGGCGTTAAAATCGCTAATATTTTTGGCGGTAGCGGAAAAAATCGCAGCCGTTTTGTTAGAGTTGGAGACGTTGTCTCAGCTTCCGCAAAACAGGTAGCGCCTAACGGCAACTACAAAAAGGGCGACAAAATTAAGGTAGCTATAGTTAGAACCAGAAAAGAAATGCGCAGGAGTGACGGGTCTTATATTAGATTTGATGAAAATGCCGGAGTGCTTGTAAAGAAAGACGCGAAAGGTAATTTTGAAATAATCGGTACTCGTATATTCGGTCCTATTCCAAGAGAAATTCGTGATATGGCAAGTGGGTATTATGAAGATGCTTATAAGAAAATAGTATCATTAGCTCCAGAAGTTATATAGCAGATTACAGATTAAAGATTATAGATTCCAGTAAAAGCTGTATCTAAATCTGAAATCTGAAATCTGAAATCTTTAATCTATATTTATGAACAAACTCAGAATTAAAAAAGGCGATACAGTAAAAGTGCTTTCCGGCAAAGACAAAGGCAAAACCGGCAAGGTTATTTCGGTAATGCCAAAACTTGGTAAGGTTGTTGTAGAAAACGCCAATATGCATACTCGTTTTGAAAAGGCTAAAAAAGCCGGCGAGAAAGGTAAAAAAGTTACTTTTTCTTCCCCTATGCAAATTTCGAAAGTCCAGTTAATAGATCCGCATTCAGGTAATCCAACAAGAGTAAACTATACTTTTTTAGAAAACGGTAACAAGCAAAGAACAGCTAAGGCCAGTGGAAAGGCAGTATAATGTACGGAAGTACAGATAATACGGATCATGTGGATCTGTAAAATCTGTAAGATCCGTAATTCTGTAAATTATATGGAAAGATTACAAGAAAAATATAATAAGGAAATTGTTAAAGCTTTGAAAGAAAAGTTTGGCTTTAAGAATGTAATGGAAGTACCAAGAATTTTGAAAGTTGTTATTAATGTGGGCGTTGGAAAAATTAAGGAAGATAAGAAGCGTATAGATTTAGTAGTTGAAGATATTGCCAAAATTGCAGGACAGGCTCCGGTAAAGAATTTGTCCCGCAAGTCTATTTCAGGTTTTAAAGTAAGACAAAACCAAATTGTAGGTTTAAGTGTTACTTTAAGAGGATATAGAATGTATAGCTTTTTAGACAAGTTGGTCAATGTGGCCTTACCAAGAGTAAGAGATTTCCAGGGTATAAGCAAAAAAGGTTTCGACGGCCGTGGTAATTATCACTTGGGAATGAAAGAGCAAATAGTTTTTCCGGAAGTTTCTCCGGATTCTCTAGAAAATATATTCGGCTTGGAAATTTCGGTAGTCACCAACGCTAAAAGAGACGATACAGCATATGAACTTTTAAAATTAATGAAATTCCCGTTTAAAGATTAATGTACGGAAGTACAGATAGTACGGATCATAGGGATCTGTAAAATCTGTAGAATCCGTAATTCTGTAAATTTATGGCTACAGTAGCACACATTGTCAGAGCAAAACGAAGTAGAACCAAGGCAAAATTTTCCAGTAGGATAATTCGCCGTTGTTTTCGCTGCGGTAGAAAAGCTGCTTATATTCGAGATTTTGACCTTTGTAGAATTTGTTTTAGAGAATTAGCCAGTAAGGGAGAAATCCCTGGTGTTTCAAAAGCTTCCTGGTAAATTTTATAAATTCGTAATCCCGACAAATATCTTTAAATAATCGATAATTAGTATATTAGTATCAATTAGTATTTAGTAAAGAATATGTATACAGACCCAATCTCAGACATGCTAACCAGAATCCGCAACGCGTTGTCCGCAAAAAAGGATGACCTTGTTTTGCCATATTCAAAGTTTAAAAAGAACTTGGCGGATTTGCTGATGCAAGAGGGTTTTGTGGCCGGAGTAAACGAATTAGAAGGTGACCATAAAATGCTCCAAATAAATTTAAAATATTCAGGCGCGGGCGAACCGGTAATTGCAGGAATAAAGCGCGTAAGTAAACCGGGGCAGAGAATTTATTTGTCTAAAGACAGCTTGCCTAGAACTAACAGCGGCCTTGGTCTTACTGTAGTTTCTACTTCTAAAGGTTTAATGTCAGACAGAAAAGCAAGAAAAGAAAAAGTTGGCGGAGAAGTAATATGCCAGGTTTGGTAATTAACGTACGGAAGTACAGATAATACGGATCATACGGATCTGTAAAATCTGTAGAATCCGTAATTCAGTATATTTATGTCAAGAATTGGAAAAAAACCCATAAGCATTCCTAGCGGAGTAAAGGTAGAAAAAACTGCCGGTCTTTTAAAGGTGTCCGGTCCGAAAGGTAATTTGCAGCAGGAGATTCATCCGCTTGTAACTGTTAATATTGTAGAAAACGAAGTTACTGTTGATGTTGTAAAGAAAGAAGACAAAAAACAGAGAGCATTGTGGGGTTTGTTCCGCTCTTTAGTTTTTAATATGATAGAAGGTGTTACAAAAGGTTTTGAAAAAAAGCTCGAAGTAAATGGCGTAGGCTTTAAGGTAGCATCTCAACCTGGTAAAATAGTTATGTCCTTGGGTTTTTCTCACCCGGTTGAAGTTACGGTTCCAAAAGATTTACAGGCTGTTGTAGAAAAGAACTTAATTACTATTACCGGAGCAGACAAACAGAGAGTTGGACAATTTGCAGCTGAAATTAGAGAGTTGAAAAAACCTGAGCCGTATAAAGGTAAAGGTATTAAATATATAGACGAAGTTATTGTTAAGAAAGCGGGTAAAGTGGTTAAAGTAGTTGGTGGAGGCAAGTAAATATAAAATTTAGGATATAAGATGTAAAATGTTAGAGCTTAGTATATCCTAAATCCTAAATCATAAACCCTATATTTTTTTATGGACAAGAACAAGCACAAAATAATAAAGCGAAATGTAAGGCATAGCAGAGTTCGCGCAAAAATTTCCGGTACTGAAAAGCGCCCTCGTTTAAGCGTATACAGAAGTTTGGCAGGTATTTACGCCCAGTTAATAGACGACTCAAACGGAAAAACTTTGGCTTTTGCATCAGCGAAAGAAATTAAGTCAAAGGCAAAAAAGACCGACATTTCCAAAGAAGTTGGAAAATTATTGGCACAAAAAGCAGTCGCAAAAAAAATATCTGAATGTGTATTCGATAGAGGCGGCTTTGCCTATCATGGCAGAGTAAAAGCTTTGGCAGAAGGCGCCAGAGAAGGCGGGCTTAAATTTTAATTAACTTATTTTACTATTATGGCTTTTGAAAAAAGACGAAGACAATCTAGGGACGGGGAACGCGAAGTTAGAGAGTTTGACCAAAAGACGGTAGAGGTCAAGCGTGTTACTCGTGTGGTTGCCGGCGGAAAAAGAATGCGTTTTCGCGCACTGGTTGTTATTGGCGACCATAAAGGTAAAGTAGGTATGGGTTTAAGAAAAGGTGCAGACGTTTCTGAAAGTGTAAACAAAGCAGTTAACGCAGCTAAGAAGAACATGATTACCTTGCCGCTCATTAACGGAACTATCCCTCACGGAATTAATGTAAAGTATAAGTCTTCTAAGTTAATGTTAAAACCAGCCAGACCAGGTACCGGTGTTATTGCGGGTGGGGCAGTTCGTCAGGTTTTTGAATTAGCCGGAGTTAAGAATGTTGTTTCTAAGATGCTTGGTTCAAATAACAAAGTTAATAATATTAAAGCTGTTTTTGAAGCTTTTACTAAAATGAAGAGCAAGGAAGTATTAGCAAAGATGCGCAAGTAAATAGCTAATAAGCGAATGAGCAATTCAGCTTATAAGCTTACTAACTTATCTGCTTATTACTAAATTTATGTTAAAACTCCATAACCTAAAAAAACATCCTAAGTCTACACATCGCCGCAAAGTTGTTGGTCGCGGTCTTGGCAGTGGTCACGGTACATATTCCACTCGTGGTGGTAAAGGCCAAACAGCCAGAACTGGTCATAGTAAAATGCCTGCTGGTTTTGAAGGTGGTCGTCAGCCAATAGTAAGACAGTTGCCAAAACTTAGAGGCTTTAGAGCCTTAACTGCTAAGCCTTTTGCTTTGTCTCTTTCTAAATTTGACGTTTTTGCGGATGGAGCAACTGTGGATATTAAATCTTTAATTGAAAAGGGTATAATAGAAAAAGGCCAGAGTGTTAAAGTTTTGGCCGGTGAAATAAAAAAGAAATTGAATATAAAGCTTCCTGTTTCAGCATCGGCTAAAGCGGTTATAGAAAAAGCTGGCGGAACAGTAATAGAACAGAATAACACAGAAGAAAAAACAGATAAACACGGAAGTAAGTAATAGTGATTGTAGTTTAGATCCGTGCCTTTCTGTAAGTATCAGTGTTAATCAGTAACGATATGAATAAAATCTTACTTATTTGGAAAACCAAGGACTTGCGCAATAAAATTTTAATTGTGCTAGGTCTTTTGTTAATTACCCGTGTTTTAACCCATGTTCCTATTCCCGGTATTGACCCAACCGGACTTAAGGCTTTCTTTCAGAATAGCCAGTTTTTGAATTTACTTGATGTTTTTTCCGGTGGTGGTTTAACGAATTTTTCCATAGCTATGCTCGGCGTAGGTCCTTATATTACGGCCAGTATTATTATGCAGCTTCTTACTATAATAATACCGAGTTTTGCAGAAATGCAAAAAGAAGGTGGGGAAGCAGGAAGAGCTCAGCTTAACCAGTATACCCGATATTTAACTATTCCTTTAGCACCGCTTCAGGCTTTTGGCACAATTAGACTTCTTTCCAGCCAAGGTGCCGGTGCGATTTTAGGCAGTTTTTCACCATTTCAATGGTTCTTGGTTTTGCTTTCAGTAACTGCTGGTACCATGCTGATAATGTGGATAGGCGAAATAATGTCTGAATTTGATATTGGAAATGGTATTTCTTTGGTAATTTTTGCTGGTATTGTAGCAAGGGTTCCAAGCGCTATTTCACAGGCCTATCAAATCTATCAGGGTAATCCAAATGCCGTTCCAACTTTGGTTGGGTTCGTATTAGTATTTCTTGCTGTAATTGCTGGTGTTGTGCTGGTTACTGAGGCACAAAGAAATATTCCTGTGGCGTACGCAAAACGTGTGCGTGGTAACAGACTTTTTGGTGGCGTTAATACCCATTTGCCCTTAAGACTTAACCAAGCAGGAGTTATTCCAATAATTTTTGCAATTTCTATAATGCTTTTTCCGGCTATGATAGCGCAGTTTTTTGTGAACGCAAAAAGCGCTCTTATTGCTAATTATGCGCAAAAGATTATTGCCTTATTTAATGACACAGGTACATGGTTTTACGGTATTATATACTTTGTTATGATATTAGGTTTTACTTATTTCTATACCGCGGTTGTATTTAACCCTGAAGAAATTGCGGAAAATGTGCAAAAAAATGGTGGTTTTATACCAGGACTAAGACCCGGAGCTCAGACCGCAGACTACTTGTCTTCTGTGCTAAACCGTATTACTTTAGCCGGCGCTGTATTCTTGGCTATAATTGCTATTTTGCCGCTTGTTGCTCAAAATTTAACCGACACTAAAGCCTTAACCCTAGGCGGCACATCTCTCTTAATTGTGGTGTCCGTAGTTATTGAAATTATAAAGAAAATAGAAGCCCAGTTAACCATGCATGATTACGAAGGCTTTTAGTAGGTTATAGGTGTTAGCTTTTAGGTTTTAGGAATGATACAATAAACCTGCCCACACGGGCAGGTTTTAAATTTTTTTATGATAAAAGTTATTTTGTTTGATTGCGATGGTCCTATAATAAAGCGCACTAAATACTTTAGCCAAAGAATAGAGGAAGAAAAAGCTCTTAAAATTGACCACAAAAGGCAAAAAGAGTTTTTTGATGGAGAATTTTTGGAATGTGAAGTCGGTAAAAAAGATTTAAAAGAAATATTGCCCGCATGGTTACCTACATGGGGTTGGCAAGGTACTGTAGAAGAATTGCTTAAGTATTGGTTTGAGGGCGAGGCTGAGGTAGATATTAAAATGCTTAAATACATTAAGGAATTCAGAAATAAGGATATTAAATGTTATTTAACTACCAATCAGGAAAAGTACAGAGCTGAATATCTATGGAATGTAGTAGGTTTAAATAAACATTTGGACGACATCTTCGCTTCTTGTTACGTGGGCTATATGAAGCCAAAAAAAGAATTTTGGCAGGAAGTTTCTAAAAATTTTTCGGGAATAAATAAGTCCGAGGTTTTAGTTTTAGATGACGACCAAGATATTGTGAAATCGGCCCAAGATTTTGGTTTTAACGCGGAGTTCTATACAGATTTTAATACTTTTCGTAATCAATTAACGAAATATGAAATATTTGACAATTACTCCAATACTATCTAGTATTGGAGTAATTGTAGTATATTAATATGGGAAAATTTACCAACACAAGAAGGCTGTCAAAAGATCAGCAAAATGAATTGTTTATTCGTTTTTCTAAGGCTTTGGCCGCCGTGAAAAATCCAGTAGAAGCTGCTAATTTTATAAAAGATTTGTTTTCCGAGCAGGAGGCGTTAATGTTAGCACGCAGATTACAGATTGCTGAGCTATTAAATGATGGATTAACTTACGAAGATATTCGAAAGGCAATGAAGGTAAGTCATACTACAATTGCTAAGGTTCAAACTTGGTTAAGCTTGTATGGGGAGGGGTATAGGATGGTATTAAAACGAACAACGGAAAAAACAAAAAATTCTGAATTGAGTCGTCCTTGGCGAACTTTAAAGAAGAGTTACCCTATGTATTTTTGGCCGCAATTGCTTTTAGAAGAAATTGTTAAAACAGCAAATAAGAGAGAGAAACAAAAGCTATTGAATGTTGTAAATGGTTTAAGAGAAAAAACTAAGCTCTCTAATGAACTTTTGAAGATTTTAAAATTCGACCAAAACTCCAATACTATCTAGTATTGGAGAAATAGCAGTTTTTAATTATGTTAAACGAAGAATTTGAAAATTTAATAAGTGAGGCGGTGGCGGCTTTGCCCCAGAATATTCGTGAAAAGCTAAATAATGTTTCTATTACTATGGAAGAAGGGGATTCGCCGAACAATAGTTTGTTTGGTTTGTATCATGGTGTGTCGCAAATAAAGCGCGGGTCAAGTTATGGGATGGGCGCAACGCTACCTGACAAAATTACTATTTATAAAGGCACAATAGAAAAATTTGCCGGTGATCCTTTAAACATACCAAATATGGTTCGCCGAGTGGTTTGGCATGAAATAGGCCACCATTTTGGTTTTGACGAAGCTGGGGTTAGGCGTCTTGAAGAAAAATGGGCAAAAGAAGGGAAGATATAAATACGTTGACAAAAATAAAAAAAAGTGACATAATGTTTGGTTGCAGTATGATATAATTAAACTAACTATATGGCTTTAGGCAAAGCAAAAGAATTTACAATAGAACCGGATGGTAACGAGGCTAAAATTGATTATAATAGCCCCGAGTTTAAACGTGCTCTTGAGTTAGCAAGGAAAGAGGTTTTAGAAAAAAAATCTGAAGAACTACCTGAAGATAATTCTGTTTCATTAAAACCAGGCTCTGAGCAAACGGTTCAGGATTTCAGGTCGGATTCCGAATTTAAAAAGTCAGTAAGTCTAGACTCCTCAGATATGGTAGAGGTCAGAAAAAAAATACTTGGTAGAGCCCTTGAAATTTTACAAGGTAATATTCAATTAAGTCGGGACTCAAAAGGCGAGCATACACCATATGACGTAGTGAATGACTTAATGAAACTTCAAGAATCTTTGCAAGAAAAGAAATAATTTTACTTTAAAAAAACAAAAATAAATGTCGTTTGAAATAAATACTTTTAATATAGTGCTTTTGGTATTTGTCGGCCTTTTGATTGTTTTTGTGGCCGTGTTTTTTTATTTTTACAAAAGGCATAGGTTTCATTTAGGCCATGTTATACCCAGAACTATGGACTGGGTGTTTTTGGAAATTCAAATGCCTAAAGAAAGTAGCGAGGACAAAGACCAGCAAAAACCAAAAAGTGAGGAAGAAAAAAAACATTTAATTGGTATAGCTGAGCAGCTATTTACAACCCTGTCCGAAAGCGGCCATAACAAAGGCTGGCTGTTAGGTAAGGACTATTATAGTTTTGAAATTGCCTGCACAGACAAAAAAATTAGCTTTTATATTAACTGCCCAAAACATTTGCAGGAATTAGTGGAGAAGCAACTTCAGGCGCAGTACCCGCACGCGTTTGTGGAAGCAGTTAAGGGGTATAACCCTTTCCAAAAAGGCGGGCAAGTGGAAGCGGAAGAGTTGGTGTTAAATAAAAAATACTACTACCCATTTAGGACTTACAAGACTATGGAGTCCGACCCTTTAAATTCCATTACAAACGCAATGAGTAAGCTGCTGGAAAATGAGGGGGCGGCTGTGCAGTTTATATTAAGCCCGGCAGGAACAAGTTGGCAGGGAAAACCTAGGCATATGGCGCTCGAAGTTCAGCAGGGTAAGAATCCTGAACTAGTTGAGCGTGGACATTTTTACAGGGCTGTTATAGGCATGCTTAGGGGTTTGGGAGGTATTGCGTCTGGTACGAAACGAAGTCCGCAAGGGGGTTCTCATACTCATAAAGATTTAAGCGGATATTATTCGCCTATTTCGTTAACTCCAATGCAGCAGGAGATTGTAAAAAAGCTTGAAGAAAAAGCCAGCAGGCCCGGCTATAAAGTAAATGTAAGACTTGTAACTTCATCTACCACGCCTGGGCAGGCTCATAGTCATATGCGTAATTTAATGGGCGCGTTTTTACAGTACAACATGCCTCCGTTTAACGGATTTAAGCATAAAAAAAGAAGCAAAGAAGAAATTATTAAAGATTATATTTTTAGAGTTTTTAGAGACTATGGCTCTAAAACTATTTTAAATACCGAAGAACTGGCAAGTTTATGGCATTTGCCAACGCCGTACATAGAAACGCCAAACATAAAGTGGCTTATTTCCAAAAAAGCTCCGCCGCCTTTAAATATTCACACGGAAGGTTTGTTAATAGGAAAAAATATTTATAGGGGAGTGGAGACGCCAATTTTTATGGGTAGGGAAGACAGGCGCAGACATACTTATGTGCTTGGTCGTACCGGGAGCGGTAAATCTGTTTTGCTGGCGAATATGGCAATACAGGATATTCGCAATGGCGAGGGTTTGTGCGTTATAGACCCTCATGGCGACTTAATACAAGATATTTTACAAAATGTTCCAAAGGAAAGAGCCGAAGACATTATTGTGTTTGAGCCGTTTGATATGGACAGGCCACTTGGGCTTAATATGCTAGAGGTAGATAGCGAGGAGCAAAAAGATTTTGCCGTTCAGGAAATGATATCTATTTTCTATAAATTAGTTACCGACCCTGCAATGCTTGGGCCTATGTTTGAGCATAATATGCGTAACGCTATGCTTACACTTATGGCAGACGAAGAACACCCAGGTACTATAACGGACATCCCGAGAATTTTTACAGATACCGACTTTCAAAAATACAAAGTGGAAAAACTTAAAGACCCGGTTGTAAAACTTTTTTGGGAAAAAGAAATGGCTAAAACTTCTGACTTCCATAAGAGCGAAATGCTTGGATATTTAATTTCCAAAGTCGGGCGTTTTGTGGAAAATACTATGATGCGCAATATAGTTGGTCAAAGTAAAAGTGGTTTTAACTTTAGAAAAGTTATGGACGAAGGAAAGGTTTTACTGGTGAATTTGTCCAAAGGAAGGACAGGTGAAATTAACGCAAAGCTTTTGGGGCTTATACTTGTTTCTAAAATTCAAATGGCTGCGCTTTCTCGGGCAGATATACCAGAAGAAAAAAGAAAAGACTTTTATTTGTATGTAGACGAGTTTCAAAACTTTATTACGGACGCTTTTTCTTCTATTCTTTCTGAAGCCAGAAAATATAAATTAAATCTCATCATCGCGCACCAATACTTAGGGCAATTAGAAACTCAGGCCGGAGCCCAGGGGGCTGCGAGTAAGGATTTGCGTAACGCGGTGTTTGGCAACGTAGGCACCATGGTGGTCTTTAGAACCGGCGCCGAAGACAGCGAAGTTTTAGGTAAAGAATTCGCGCCTACCTTTAACCAGTTTGATTTAGTAAACATAGACCGCTATAACGCCTACGTTAGGCTTATGGTAAATGGAACTGCTAGTAAACCCTTTAACATGGCAAC
The DNA here is from genome assembly GCA_964484145.1 of uncultured Candidatus Saccharibacteria bacterium. GTDB lineage: Bacteria > Patescibacteriota > Doudnabacteria > UBA920 > UBA920 > JAEUSF01. The sequence continues at coordinate 12,988 of CAZAED010000003.1, forward strand.
AATGCCGCCGCAAAAACTGGGCACAGAAGAGTTGGCAGAAAGCATACGACAGCTTTCTAGGCTTAAGCACGGAAGGCCCCGCGCGGAAGTAGAAGAAGAATTACTCGAAGCCGGTAATGTGGCTGAAAGTATGGCGGAGGGCTTGCCCGATGTGGAAAGAGGATTGTAGCGCGCCGATTTATCGGCCAGCTAAGGACGCCCATAAATGGGCACGCTACGCATAGGTCAGAGATGAAATAAATAAGTCAAAGGCTTGTAGAATATATTAAGAAATAGTATAATATAAGCGAAATATTTAGCTTATATTAAGGAAAGGGAATTTATATGTCAGTTGAGACTCATAAACCTTCGGGTGAAAATAAAAAAGGTTTTGTTGTTGGTATTGTAGAAGACTTTTTTTTTGGTCATCATGGTGTGGCTGAAACGGCATCTGAAGTCGGAGCAGATTTAAAAGCGGGCGAGAAAACAGTAAAAGCAGTTGGCGGGGCAGTTTTAGGGGGTTTTGCTGATATTTCTGAAGGTGGCGATACTAGTTCTGCTGGACATGGGCATCATTAATCCACTTTTGCATAATTTTTTAGGTGTGTTATAATATATTAAATAGCTTAAAGGCTTTTTGAAACAAAAAATAAAATCACTGATACACGGATAACACTGATGCCACAGATGCCTATAAATTAGGTTTATCACAAGTTTTAGAATCTGTGATATCTGTGCAATCAGTGTATCTGTGAATATAATATGGACCAAATTTCGAATCTAGCTTTAATAGTGCAGGCAATTGAGTCAGCGGAAAAAAGTATTCAAACCGCTAAAAATTTATTGCGCGACGTAATGGGTATGCCCAATGCCAAACAGGCTTTAGAAACTTTTGCGAGTAAAGCCGGGACTTTAACTATGTCTGAGGGTGGCAAAGTAATAGAAGGTGTGTTTGACGGTCAAAATATGATAGGACCGGACAAAAAACAATACCCAGTACCGGCAAACTATGCTTCAAAGTCCAAGCTTGTTGAGGGCGACGTTCTTAAGCTTACAATTTCCGACGACGGTTCGTTTATATACAAACAAATTGGTCCGGTTGAGCGCACAAAAATGCTTGGCATTTTAATGCTTGACGACAAAGGCGACTTTAGAGTTATGGCCGAAGGTAAGCCTTATAAAATTTTACTTGCTTCTTTAACCTATTTTAAATCTGAGCCCGGCGACGAAGTTACTATTATAGTGCCCGAAGGGCATGATTCAGATTGGGCAGCTGTGGAAAACGTTATTAAGAAGGGCTCGGGAACAAGTCATACCGATATGGAGATGGCTGAATCCACAGGCAGAAAAATTAAGCTAGATGAAGACGAAGAAATGTAATTCACCGATACACTGATAACACAAATATCGCAGATGCTAAAAAAATATTAAACGCGGAAGCGTAGCTGAAGAAAGAAACGCTGAAGGGGTACGGAACTAAAATATTACTCGTAGTTATTTTAATATGGAAAGTGCTATAAACAATCAGTCACAGTCAAATACTTTTCAAGCTAAAGTCACAGGTTTTTTGGAAAAACAGCCTGTGATTTATCAGTTTTTACGGTTTGCTTGCATTGGGTTTTTAAATACCGCTTTAAATTTTTTAATTTTAAATTCAGTTTCAAAATTTTTGCATATTGAAAGAGGTTGGTCTTTGGGCGGAGTTTCTGCGGTTTCTTTTTGCGCCGCTGTTATACAAAGCTATATTTGGAACAGAACCTGGACTTTTGGCAGCGAAACAGGTGTAACTATTTGGAAAAATGTAACTAGGCTTATTTTAGTCGGGGCTTTAGGGTTTATAGGTGTAATTTTTGTTTTAATTGGTTCACGTTTTTCCGCACCGGCTATTTTTTACACTATGGCATTGGTTGTTTATTTAATTTTTGAAAGCGTCTTATGGAAGGGTTTTGGTTTTCATTTGTCGGATTGGGACCATGAAGGACATTCATTTTTAATATTTTTTGTGGTTACTTTAATAGGGCTCGGAATTAATGTTTCTTTAATATCTGTAATTTCCGCTAATTTACATTTAACCGGCTCTGATTTAGATAAAAATATAGCAGCTGCTTTAGCTACCGGCGTTTCACTGTTTTGGAATTTTGTGGGCTATAAAGTAGTAGTTTTTCGTAAATAAATAGGTACTAAATAATGGTTATTTAATATACTAAACCCAAGATTTATGGGTTTTTTGTTTTTATTGGAAGCGGTGGTATAATAGTATTGGCATAAATGACTTAAATGACAAAATTGAGCATAATTTATATGCAAAATGCATTTTAAATTTTGATCAATTTTGATCAATTGACTTATGGCTGTATTATACAGAAAATATAGGCCCCAAACTTTTGCCCAAATTGTCGGGCAAAAGCCAATAGTCCGCACATTGCAAAATCAAATTGCGAGCGGAGTTTTTGCTCATGCTTATTTGTTTACGGGAAGTAGAGGGGTGGGCAAGACTAGCGTTGCTAGAATATTTGCAAAGGCGGTAAATTGTGAAAGAAGAGAATTAGAGAAAGAGAGAAATAGTGAATTGGTCGGGGATGCGTGCGGGGAGTGTGCGGTTTGTAAGGCTATTGAGGCAGGTAACTTTATTGACCTTATAGAAATTGACGCGGCTTCCAATACCGGAGTAGATAACGTTCGCGACATTATAGACCACGTAAAATTTTCGCCATCTTTAGGTAAGTATAAAGTTTTTATTATAGACGAAGTTCATATGCTCTCTAAGGGCGCTTTTAACGCGCTATTAAAAACCATAGAAGAGCCGCCCAAGCACGCTATATTTATTTTAGCTACCACTGAAATTCAAAAAGTACCCGCAACTATAATTTCTCGAACCCAGCGGTTTGATTTTAAAGCTTATTCTGGGGCAGATATTAAAGAACATTTAAAAACAATAATTCAAAAAGAAGGCTTGAATTATTCTGACGAGATTTTAGAATTAGTAGCCCAAAATGCCGGTGGCGGTATGCGTGATGCCTTGTCTATATTAGACAAAATAACCACGCTAGGTCAAAGCGCAGAGGCAAGCGATGTTAGAGCGGTCTTAGGCATAACAGACGGGGCGCTGTTAAAACAAATAGTTGAACTTATTGGAGGTGGTAAGGCTCAGGAAATACCTGCTTTTTTTGAACTTCTGTTGGAAAAAGGTACAGATTTTTCTAGCTTTAATAAAGACTTGTTAGAATATTTAAGAAAGCTTTTGGTGCAAAAAATAACCGGTCAAGCAACAGAGGTTCTGGAAAATTTAACAGTGAATGATTTAATATTTGTTATTAGACTCTTTTTAAAGTCTTTTAAAGATCTGCAAACCTCGCCCAGTCCGGAAATTCCGCTATTACTTTCTGCTGTGGAGGCGGCCTTAAAAAAAAAGCCCAGTAATACACCAGCTGTAGCTCCTTTGTCTAAACCTGTAGTTACACAGCAGCCTGTTGTGAGGGTTTCCGAGCAAGCTTCCGCGGCTGTTTTAGAGCCAGTAAGTATTACCGCTTCTTACGATGAGGCCGTCACAATAGAAGAGGTTAAAGTTTTTTGGCCAAAAGTTGTTTCAAAAATAAAAGACCAAAATGGTCCGTTAGGCAGCCTGTTAAGAGCAGCTCAAATTATAGCTATAAAGAATGGAAAAATTGTTGTTTGTGTTAAGTATCAGTTTGATATAAAAACAATAGAAAAAAATATGAGTTTTATAATCCAGGTAATTACAGAAATTAGTGGTAGAAATTTGGGCGTTGTAGGTGAATTGCCTGATAAATCGGCTGAAGCTCAAAATCCAGTCGCTGCTTTGAGTGATGCGCTTAAGATATTTGGAGGGGAAATAGTAGAATGACAAGAATGAGCAAGATTGACATGAATGACATGAATAGAATACACTATTAATAGACATTAATAAATTCTTGACAATCTTGTTCGATCATTTAAATCTTGTCAATTAAACTGTGCTTGAAACAAAAGAACAAAAACAATACTTTGGAATAGTTGTGGTACTAATAATTTCTTTAATTGGCGTTTCGGTTTGGAACCGCACGTCTTTTACCTTTACAGACAAAAAGAATTACACGAATCAGAATAGTGAGGTTGAAATGGCCCGCAAGTATTTGGCCTACGTAAATAGTTTGCCTATAGACAAGGCTGCTAGTAAAGACTTATTCCAAACAATAATTACAGACAAAGAAATAAAACAGGAAGTTGTAATGGCTTTAGGGTCAGACAAGCCTGTTAATATGCCCGCGGTGGATTCTAGTAGTTTTAAAATACAGCAAGTTTCAGGTAAGCCCGCCATGGAAAAATATTTAAGCGATACGGTAAGTAAGACTTTAGATTTTAATACTCAAGCCACGCAAATTCAAACCGCGCTTTTTACCGGGGACCAAAATAGTTTAGAAAAAGCAAAAACGCTTTATAATGCTTATAAACAAGAGTTGCTAGCTGTGGAAGTTCCTAAAGAAGCTCAAAATTTACATGAAAATTTAGTTTTAACCATGGAGAGTTATGGAAAATTGCTGAATACTTCTCAAAATTATGACCCTGGGGATTATACAAAAAATGACGCGATTTGGCCTGAAGTGTACCAAAATTACGCAGTTATAAATAATGCGGCAAAAAATTATGTCGAAGGTTTAACAAAATTAACCACTAAGTATCAAATAGCGGAAATTAATATACCGCTAAATATTGTCGACTCCTCATTGCCAACGAAAAATCCGTTTATAAAAACCGCGAACGCATTTTTAGGTATTGGCGACGTAACTGTTACAGTCGGCGACATACCAAGAATTATTATGGACGCGATAAAAGAAGGGCTTAGAAGCGCCTTTGTTTCTTTTATGGGTACTATGCTTAACAAGCTAATTGCCAAAATTGAGAGCAATTATATGATTGCCAATTTTTTGTACTACTCGGATGCGCTCGTGGCCGGCCAGTACACCGACGACTACTTAAATAAGTATGTTGCGCTGCAGTCTGACAGGCAAATAATAAAGCGGTTTATACCTCAGTTTTCCTGTGGAAGAAATACAGCAGACTTACGCCCTGTTTTTGAAGCACAAGCTAAAGATTATTTGGGTTTTGTTCCTCAAAATATTAGCCCCAATGACCCGGATTATTATTCCAAAATGGCAAAAGTAGGGGATTTTATGGCCTCTCCAACCGGCTGGCAGGTTTATTATCAGGATATTGCTGACGAGGCTGAAGCTGAAGCGGAAAAAAATGCGGACAGGGAATTAACAAGTTCCGGACTTAAGGCAGCCAGAGACCAGCTAAAAAGTGGTTTAGCTAAGTCCGTAAGCAGTTTAGTTAGCGCGCAAAGAGCTAGTTTTACTTCGCTTTTACAGTTAGGGGCTCAGAACGCGGATGGGATAATTAGCGGTTTTGTTAGTCAGCTTACTCAAACTTTAATTAATAACTTCGTTTTTAAAGGAGTTACCGGGGGACCTGCTTCCGGGGTGGGTGTATTAAAAGAACAAGCGACTTGTGTTGCAGTGGCTCAAATTCAGCCAATTTTAGCTTTAGATCAGACAGAGTACATACAGCCTCCTCCTCCGCCAACGACAGACCAGATATTTTGTCAGGAAAACCCTGCTGATTCAAGGTGTTCTCCCAGATAATATATATTTTTACAAAAAACCGCTGTAAATGGCGGTTTTTGTGTTATAATATGTATAAGTTTAATTATTTTTTGTAATAAGCCTTGTTAATATTTTGTATAATAAATACAAAATAATTAACTAAAAAGATTCTATGGAAAATCCTTCAGAAATAAAGGAATTTGAAAATTCTAATCCTGCTCCGGAGCATAAAGTTACCGAAACAAAACAAGTTCCGCCCCACCACCATAATTCGCTTTTTGTGGTGGTTATTGTTTTAAGTTTGTTGTTTGGCTCAATTGGAGGTTCGGCTAGTACAATGTTTTTAATAAAAAACGGCAAGCTAATAGGAACGGACAAAACTGGTATTCTAAGTAGTAAAAAAGTTACTCTACAAGAAGATTCTGCAATTATAGATGTAGTTAAGAAATCCAGACCGGCTGTAGTTTCTATAGTTATAAGTAAAGATTTAAGTAAATTGCCGGGTTATGGAATGAACCCGTTTGGTAACGACTTCTTTTCTCCAATTTTTGGTTTTCCTTCTTCTGGTAATAATTCGGGCGGACCCGATGTTCAGCAAGTTGGAGCAGGAAGCGGATTTTTTGTTTCAGCCGACGGACTTATTTTAACTAACAGGCATGTGGTGGAAGATACCTCGGCTAGTTATACGGTTTTAACTAATGACGGCAAAAAATACGACGCCACTGTTTTAGCGCGCGACCCTGTTAATGACTTAGCAATTGTAAAAATAGATATTAAGGACGCGGCATTTTTACAACTTTCAGATTCGTCTAAATTGGAGGTGGGTCAGCACGTGGTAGCTATTGGTAATGCTTTGGGTGAATATCAGAATTCGGTAACTAGCGGTATAGTTAGCGGTATTGGCCGCAGTATAACCGCAGGCGGAGAAAGTGGTAGTGAGAGTTTAGAAGGTGTTATTCAAACAGATGCGGCCATAAACCCCGGTAATAGCGGAGGACCGCTTTTAGATTTAGATGGGCAAGTGGTAGGCATAAACACAGCCGTTGACCAACAAGGTCAATTGGTAGGTTTTGCTATACCTTCAAACGACGCGCAAAAAGATTTAACCAGCTTTCAAAAAAACGGTAAAATTAGCAGGCCAATGTTAGGGGTTAGATATATTATGATAACCCAGGCTTTGGCAGACAGCCAAAAATTACCCCGTTCTTACGGCGCTTTAGTTGTAAGAGGTGAAAAGGTAACAGATTTTTCTGTTTTGCCCGGCAGTCCCGCGGACAAAGCCGGAATAGTTGAGAACGATATTATTTTAGCAGTCGGCGGAGTTAAAGTAGACGGTGAAAATACTTTAGCCAAGCTTTTAAAACCGTTTAATACCGGGGACGAGATTACTTTAAAAATTTATCATAAAGGGGACGAGAAGACTATTAAGGTGAAGCTTGAGGATAGCAAGTAAAATTATTTTAATTAACCTAATTATTCTAAATAATTTCTAAATACTAATTTCTAATGTCTAAAACCCTAGGGATCGACTATGGCACAAAGAGGATTGGTTTGGCGATTTCTGATGAGTCGCAGACTTTTGCGCGGGAGCTTAGTATACTTTCACCAAAGGAGTTTTGGGATAAAATCTTGGCTATTATTGAAGAACATCAGATTACCCAAATCGTCCTTGGTTGGCCGCTTAATATGAGTGGGGAAATGACTAAAAAAACCAAAGAAGTGGAAAATTTTAAACAGAAATTAGAGAAAATGGTGGAAATTAAAGTGGTAATTATAGACGAGCGTTTATCATCGACTTTTGCTCAAAACATCAGCGGCAGTAAAAAAAACTTAGACAGCTTCGCTGCACAAATATTACTTCAAAATTATTTGAATAAACAAAAAACTAAATGAGTTTAAATTTAGGATCGCAAAAACAGAATAGTGATTTGCAGAAATACCCTAATAAAATAATAGATAACACAACGCATAATTTTGTCTCATTCTTTTATATTTTATTCGTTATACTTTTTGCTTTTTTTGTTGATGGAAGCCCGGCGTCGTATGACGGGAATTGGTGGGGAATTGGCAGAACTGTAACTTTTTGGTCTGTGCTTTTTGTAAACATAATCACGGGACTTATTTTAACTAATATATTGGCGCCTTTGAGAAGGCGGATATTTAATGAGGTATTAATATTATTTATTTATTTGGTAATAATTATATTAAAATTTGGACCGTTGTCTTTATACTCGAATTATTACTCAAACGAGTATATAAATTATTTACTCGCAGGAATTCCTTTTTTGTTAGTTTTATTAGTCTCAACGTTCAAATATTTTTTCAGAAATAAATAAATGTCAGAATTTCGACAAAATCCAATAACTAAATCTTGGGTGCTTGTAGCCCCGGGGCGTAATAAGCGGCCGGATCAGTATAAGACTTACAGTGTTATGCATGGTGTGCCGGAATACGACGAAAAATGTGTTTTTTGTCCTGGAAACGAAAATTTAAACCCAGAAATTGAAAGATTTAGTTTTAATGGAGATTTGTTACCATCACCACGCCAGCCCTCCTTCGCCAAGGCTTCGGAGGGCACTCCGTCTTTAAAAAATTTTGGTATGTCGGAGTGGGAAATTCGTATTATCCCAAATAAATTTGCGTCACTTGAACATTCTGCCAGTTATAGCCATAAAGAATTTTATATTTCGCACAGTGGCGACGGCGACCACGAAGTTATTATTACCAGAAAACACAACGAACCTGTTGCGCTCCAGTCTATTGGCTTAGTAGAAAGCACTTTAAAAGTTTTTATAAGAAGAATAAATGAATTAGACAAGCATAAAGAATTAGCCTACATACAGCTTTTTCACAACCATGGTCGCGACGCCGGGGCAAGTATAATTCACCCTCACTACCAGCTTATGGCTACGCCAATAGTGCCTTCCCATATTCACGACGAAATAGTTGGGTGTCAGCATTATTTTGGGGTTCATGGTACAGACATTTACGGCGATATGCTCAAAGAGGAGTTAAAAGTAAAAGACAGAATTTTGTATGAAAGCGACCACTTTGTAGTTTTGTCCGCTTATGCCTCACGTCAGCCTTTTGAAACTTGGATTATTCCAAAGCGCCAGTCCGCTAGGTTTGAAGAAATGACACCTGACGAAATTAAACACCTTTCTTTTGTGCTAAAAGTAACACTTGGGCAACTATACACCAAACTTTCCGACCCGCCGCTTAATTTTTATGTTCACAACATGCCGCTTAGACGCGAAAGTAAAACTTACAACGAACACGCTTACCGTTGGCACCTTACAATTTTTCCGAGAATTACCATGTGGGCCGGCTTCGAATTCGCAACCGGCATTCCCGTAAACCCTATTCCACCCGAGGTAACGGCTAAGTTTTTGAAAGGGGAATAAGCAGAACAATTAACAATTGACGATTAACAATTAACATAAAATGAAAAAATTAATTATTGCTAACTGGAAACTTAATCCAACCACTTTAAAAGAAGCACAGAAACTTGCTGCTGCTATTCAAAGAACAAAAAAGAATACTGTAGTTTTGTGTCCGCCGACAATTTATTTATCGCAAATTCAATACCCTTTAGTTGGGTCGCAAGATTCTTTTTGGGAAGAGAAGGGGGCTTTTACCGGACAGGTCAGCCCCTTACAGTTAAAAACACTTAAAATAAAATACTCTATAATCGGCCATAGTGAAAAACGAGCAACTGGGGAGAGTGATGAAATGGTAAACGCAAAAGTTAAGGCAGCACTTTTGCATGGTATTATACCTGTACTATGCGTTGGTTTTGGAACAACAGTAGAGCAAGATGACCTTGAAGTGACCGATGTTTTAAAACAGCAACTTGATATAGATTTAAAAGGTATAGATGCTACGAAGGTAGTGGTAGCATATGAGCCTGTCTGGGCAATTGGTACAGGCAAAGTCGCAAGTCCGGAACACGCGGAGACCGTAGGGCTTTTTATAAAAAATCGCTATGGTGTAAAAAAAGTTTTGTACGGCGGCAGTGTTAGCCCTACTAACGCCAAAGGCTTTTTAGACCAGAGAAATGTAGATGGACTTTTGGTTGGTGGTGCGAGTTTGGTACCTATGTACTTTAATACTATTATTAACTTGTAGTGCGCCGATTTATCGGCCATTATCAGCAAGGCCCATAAATGGGCACGCTACACATACAATATGATATATATAGCCTCGGATCATGCTGGTTACGAGTTAAAAAACAAAATTATCAGCCACTTAAAAGAAACCGGGCAGGAAGTTGAAGATTGCGGACCTTTTGTGTTTGACAAAGACGACGATTACCCGGATTTTTGCTACCCTTGTGCTGTTAAGGTAGGTCAAAATCCAGGCAGTATGGGAATAGTTTTGGGTATGAGTGGTAACGGCGAAGCTATTGTTGCAAATAAAGCCAAAGGGGTCAGAGCCGCACATTATTACGGCGGGCATGAAGAAATTGTAAAATTAGCGCGTCAGCACAACAACGCAAACGTACTTTCTATAGGCGCAAAGTTTATTTCTGAGGACGAAGTTTTAAGAGCGGTGGACTTGTTTATAGAAACCGGGTTTGAAGGTGGAAGACACAAAAGAAGAATTGACAAGATTGACATTCTTGAACAAGAATGACAAGAATGACAAACTAATTACACATATGGCTATTATCCTTCCAGCGATTTTAGAAAAAACTAAGGAAGCTTTTGAACAAAGGCTTGCTTTGGTTTGTAAAATCCCGGGTGTTACAAAAATTCAGGTAGATTTTGGGGATGGGGAATTTATAGAAAATAAGCTTTTAGAAGCAGGAGAGATGGATACTTTAAACCCGGCCTTTGAATGGGAAGCGCATTTAATGGTAAAAAATCCTAACGACTTTTTAGACTATCAAATTTGCGGGTTTAAAACTTTAATTGTGCATTATGAGGCTTTTGAAAATTCGGACGATCTTAAAAAATCGTTGGCCGATATTAAGGGTATGGGCTTTAAAACCGGTGTTGCAATTAATCCAGACACAATGGTAAATGTTTTAAAAGAAGTGTCAGCTGACCAATATCTTATTATGTCTGTTGTTCCAGGCAAGCAAGGTCAAGCGTTTTTACCATCTACAATAGATAGAATAAAAGAATTACGCGCCATTTACCCCCATGCTATAATAGAAGTAGACGGCGGAGTAAACGAAACCAACATAAAAAGTATAAAACAAGCCGGTGCGGATTTAATATGCGTAGGCTCGGCTTTAGTAAAGGCGGAGAATTTAAACATTGCTTATGAAAGTTTAAATAAAATGATGGTGTAAAAATCAAAAAATGCAAAAATTGGGGGTTAACGAATTAAAATACAAATCAAACGACATTAGGCAGGATATTATAGAAATGTTGCTTGCCGCGGGGAGCGGACACAGTGCCGGGCCTTTAGGTATGGCCGATGTTTTTGCTTGCTTGTATTTTAATGTAATGGAGCATGACCCTCGGGATCCTAAACTGGAAAACCGTGACCGTTTAATACTTTCGTGTGGGCATATAAATCCGGTTTTGTATGCAAGCTTAGCCGAGGCCGGATATTTTAGAAAAGAAGAACTTTTAACTTTAAGAAAATTTGGTACCAGGCTTCACGGACACCCACATAATTTAGCTTTGCCCGGCATAGAAACATCGTCCGGTCCTTTGGCGCAAGGCACCAGCCAAGCCTGCGGAATGGCTTACGGACTTTTAATGGATAGGAAAAAATCCCAAAGAATTTATTTAATTATGTCCGACGGTGAACAGCAGGAAGGCCAAACCTGGGAAGCGGTTATGTTTGCCGGTAAATATAAACTTCATAACATAACCGCAATAATGGATAGGAATAATATTCAAATAGATGGTTATACCGAAGATGTTATGCCTTTAGAAAAACTTAAAGAAAAATACGAAGCTTTTAACTGGCATGTGCTTGAAGTAGACGGGCATAACCACCAGCAAATTATAGACGCCTGCAATGAAGCAAAAGCTATTTACGAAAAACCAACGTTGATCATTGCGCATACTATACCCGGCAAAGGGGTAGATTTTATGGAATACGACTACAAGTGGCACGGCACTCCACCGAACAAAGAACAGGCAAAAATAGCGCTAGATGAACTTAGAACTTTGCGGGGGCAAATAACTAGCGAACATCAGTAGAGAACAATTAACAATTAACGATTGACAATTAACTCTAAGCAAAGCGTGTTACCTAGTTTGCTTTGCGATCGCTAATATCTAAAATCTATCAACTAACAACTAATCTATGGAAATTCTATTATTTCTTCTCGTTGTAATTTTGATTTTTTGGTTGCTTTCTGTAAGCAGCCGAGTTTCTGCGTTGGAAAAAAAGCTTTCGGGTAAGTATGTGCAAGAGGCGGAAAAAAAACCTGCAGAAGCGGTGCATTCTGCGGCTTTGCCAAAATGGTCAGATGTAAAATCTTTTGCAGCCGAAACTAAAAATACAGCCTTTAGCCAAACTTCGGACAGTATAGAAATAAAACAGCCAGAGAGAATAGAAACTCATAAAAAGACAGATGCCGAACAAACTGAAGATGCCGTAGGCTGGCTTAATAAAATTGGCGTGGTGGCGTTGGTTTTAGGTATGGGTTTCTTTTTTAAATATGCCATTGACCAGGGCTGGATAAACGAGTGGACAAGAATTATTATAGGCTTTATTTTTAGCGGTTTGCTAGTTTATTTGGGAGAATTATGGAAAGGCAAATTTGGTAGCAAGGCTCACGCGCTTGTGGGTGGCGGCATTGCATTGTTTTATTTTACAATTTACGCAGGATATAATTTTTACCATATTTTTCCCCAAATTATTGCTTTCGCTTTAATGCTTGGCGTGGCCGCAATGTCGGTTTGGCTTTCTTTTAAAAATTCTTCATTGGTTTTGGGAATTTTAGGCTTTTTTGGGGCATATGGAGCGCCGCCGCTTTTAGGTACCGGCACAAACCAGCAGACACAACTATTTGTATTTTTAACTGTTATGAACTTGGCAGCACTTGCAATTGGCTTAAGAAAATATTGGATGGAACTCTTAGCTTTAGCTTTGGTTGGTAGTACAATAGATTTTGGGCTTTGGGGTATGGCATATTCAAACCAGGCTAATACTTTAACCAGTGTATTTTTTGTAATTATTACGACTCTTATTTTGGTAGTAGGCAGCGCAGGGTTAACTAAGTATCACAGCGAAAAGAAAACTTTACCAAATGGGGTAGATAACAATTTAGGCGTTTTCGGGTTTTTAGCCGGTTTATTTTATTTTACTTCCATTGTGCTTTTACTTAACGAAAATTTTCATAGCCTATTAGCGCCCATAGCTTTGCTTGGTAGCGTAATTTTCTTTTTTAGTTATGCGTTGGTGGATAGGCTTGAGTATAAAACGGCTAACTTTTTACTTTCGTTTGTTGCTTCCACGTTTTTAGTTAGCGCGGCTATTTGGCATTTTGACGGCAAGGCGCTCGGCCTTTGTTTGCTAGCAATTAGCCTTCTTGGCTCTACAATTGGAACTTTAGTTAAGAGAGAAGAGCTTAGAACTTGGAGTCTTTTAGTTTTATTTATTGCATTATTTAAGTCCTTAATTGAACCCTATGGTGCTGACGAAAAAACTTTTCTGTTTAACGCCAAGTTTGGTTTAATGTTTGCTAATACTTTAGGCCTTTTGTTTATAGGTTGGCTTTATGAAAAAGTTAATGTTTCGGAAAATGAAAAAAAATTAGAAACTGGCCTTCAAATAGCAGCGGCTGTTGCTTTGTGGGTAGCTTTGTCTTGGGACATTAGTTCTTCTTTTAAGTCCGCCGGCAGTTTGGCCGCCAGTCAGTATATGACTTTGTGGTGGGTGGTTTACCCAGGAGCCTTAGCTTTTGCCGCGGCTTCAGCAAAAAGAAAAGGACTTTTTTCGGTCGCTATAATTATGCTCGCAGCGGCTTTCTTTAAAGTTCTATTTTTGGACTATTCACCGGAGCCACTTTTGTTTTACAACGGCAAATTCGCACTTATGGTTTTAACTTCTGTGGTTATGCTTTTCTGCGCTAGTCTTTACGCTAAGTTTGACGAAAAGGACCAGAGTATAGACGTACTTAAAGTTATTGCCAGTTTGCTTTTTTGGTTTGCGGTTTCCTGGGAAATAGTAAAACACTATGAGCTAGCAACTTCCCAAAATGCGCGCAATTTGTACTTAAGCCTTTGGTGGATAGTTTACGCCGTGTTCTTAATGTTTTTAAGTAATATGGCTAAATCCGGCGTATTTAGAAAAGTGGCGATTTTGCTTTTCGGCTTTAGTATAGTAAAAGTATTTTTGTACGACGTACAGGCTTTAGACACCGCTTACCGCATAATTTCTTTTGTTGCCTTAGGCGCAATTTTGTTAGGAGTTTCCTTTACCTACAAAAGAAATAAAGAAAAAATCACGCATTTTTTGGAAGGGGAGAATGAAAAAAACGAGCCTTAATATAAAACAATGCCAGAAAAAAAGATACTAAATATGGAAGATATGCCCGACAAAAACCGGCGTGAAGAGGCGGAAAAAGTGGCTTTAATATATCTTATTGCGTTACAAGCCAAAGAATTGAAGGTTGGCCAGGAACAATATGACGAATTTATGAAAATATTTCATAAAGCCCCAGGTATTAAAGCAAAGTTAGGTTGTTTTGAAACAGAGCAGGCAAAATTAGCGGGTTTTAAAAAGCCCTCAAGTCAGGAATTAAAAAGCGAAACAATAAAATTTTATCACTCAGTATCAGATTTATAATGCATCTAAATCCAAAAATCGGAAAAACAGATATCGAACAAGAACCAACTCGTAAAGGGTATGGTTTGGGTGTTTTGGATTTGGGCGCGGAAGACCAAAATATTGTTGTGCTTACGGCAGACTTGGCAGAGAGTACTATGGTTTTGGATTTTGCAAAAAAATATCCGGAAAGGTTTGTTGAGTGCGGAGTAGCAGAACAGAATATGATGGGCGTGGCAGCGGGGCTTGCTCTTTATGGCAAAACTGCTTTTGTCTCAAGTTATGCAACTTTTTCCCCAGGCCGCAGTTGGGATCAGCTTAGAGTTAGTGTCTGCTACAGCATGGCTAATGTAAAGGTTGCCGGCGCGCATACGGGTATTTCAGTCGGTCCTGACGGCGCAACACATCAGGCTTTAGAGGACGTGGCTATGACAAGGGTATTACCAAATTTAACCGTAGTCGTGCCGTGCGACTCCATAGAAGCCCGTAAAGCCACAGTTACTTTGGGAAGAATGGTAGGGCCGGCTTATTTTAGACTTGGAAGGTCTAAAACTCCGGTTATTACAACAGAAGAAACTGCTTTTAAAGTTGGTAAAGCGGAAGTGTTTAGGGAAGGAAAAGACGTCGCTATAATTGCTTCGGGTCCTGTTTTGTACAACGGGCTGTTAGCCGCAATAGAACTAGAGAAAGAAGGACTAAGTGTTATGGTAGTTAACAACCACACAATAAAGCCAATTGATGCTGAAACAATCATTACTGCTGCAAAAAAATGCGGAGCAGTAGTAACTTTAGAAGAACACCAAACCCAAGGCGGCTGTGGTAGCGCTGTGTGTGAAGTTCTTGCTATGAACTACCCTGTGCCGGTTGAAATGATAGGTATGCCAAACAGCTTTGGCGAGTCCGGCCAGCCGGAAGAGTTAATAGAAAAATATGGAATGGGGGTTAAGAGTATTAATGAAGCGGTGAGGAGAGTAATAAAGAGGAAGGTAGAATAATTTCTAATAACTAATTTGTAATTTTAACTAATTTGTATTTTCTAAAAAAGAGTGAAAATTTTTTCCTTACAAACAAAAAAGCATTTGATGGGATGGAGTGCGGTTTTGGGAGTTGTGATCCTAAAAATTATTAATAACAATGTAAAAATACCAGCTTTGTGTGAATCAGATGTTTTGGGTCTTTTTGACGAATGCACCGCGTTTGGGTGGCCAATCCGGACAAAGTTTGGGGGTGTGATGCTAGGATACGATTTAGTACCGAGTATATTAAATTTTATATTTTGGTTTTTTATAAGCTTAATCATTTTATCTTTAACTAGACATTTTAGAAAAAATAAGGAAGTAAAGAGTAAATAATATTTAGCTGTTAGGCTACTTACTACTTACCCCCTATGTTCGACATTATCTCCATCGGCGACGCGACAATAGACACATTCCTTTTTATTCACGATATTGAAATAAAAGATATCGAAGGCAAAAAAAAGGCGCTTTTGAATTGGGGAGACAAATTGCCGGTAGACGAAATGTATAAGTCAGTGGCCGGTAATGCTGCTAACAATGCCGTAGGAAGCGCAAAATTGGGGCTTAGGACAGCGTATTACACGGTACTTGCACACGACGTAGGCGGCAGAGAAATTATTCATAAAATGCAAAAAGAGGGTGTGTCTACCCGCTATATTGTTATAGATGAAAAACACAGCACAAACGCTTCTTTTGTTTTAAGTTTTAAGGGGGAGCGGACTATTTTTGTTTACCATCAACATAGAAAATATAAATTGCCTAATTTTGTGCATTCAAATTGGGTATATTTAACCAGCATGGGTCAGAATTTTGAAAGCATATATAAAGATTTAGCAAAATATTTAGACCGCTTTCGTGTAAAGTTAGGCTTTAACCCGGGTACTTTTCAGTTAAGGGCCGGTGTAAAAGCCAATGAATTAATGCTTAAACGCACCAATGTGCTATCATTAAATGTAGAGGAAGCGCAAGGATGGGTAGGAGAATGCGGGCGGGATCCGGAAGAATTATGCCGCAAACTTTCTAAACTTGGGCCAAAAGCTATTGCGCTAACCGATGGTCGCCGCGGGGCTTATTCCTATAGCGCCGAGGGTTTCTATTATATTTCGGAATACCCAGGCCCGCGGTTAGAGGCCACCGGAGCGGGGGATAGTTTTACTACCGCGTATATTGCAGCTTTAAACCATGGGCTTTCTCACCACGATGCTTTAATGTGGGGGCCGGTTAATGCCGGAAGTGTGGTACAAAAAGTAGGACCGCAAGCCGGGCTATTAACTCGCCATGAAATAGAAATGAAACTAAAAAAATTAAAAAGTTTTAAGCCAATTGCTATAACTAATGACAAAATAAAAAAGAAGGTAGAGGATATAGTTAAGGGGAAGGACGATTAACAATTAACTATTGACGATTAACTAGCCGCACGTTGTCATTTTACAATGACAAAAAATATGAAAAACAAAATTACCCCAATAGTTTTAGGAGCAATTTCAGGGTTCGCTTCGTATTATTTACCAAAGGTCCTTGGTGTTGGCGAGGAATGGGCAGCTTACGTTTTCTTTTCCCTTCCGGGATTTATTTTCGGAGTTTGCTTATACATTTTTTTGTCTAGAAGAATTTGGGAGAAGTCAGTAAAAATTTTAAAGCTGATTGGGTTTGCGCTTATTTGCGGATTGGCTTATTATTTAGCTGTTATTACAACAATTAAGACTTCGGACGAATATACGAATTATACAAATTTTTTTATAGGGGGGATGGTAGGGGGTTTGGTTACTTTAATTGCTTATAATTTTTTAATTATTCGCGTCAAAGGAAGCCAGTTTTTGTATGCTGTTGTGTTAAGTGGTATTTTGTCAGTGGGTTGGCCTTTAAGTGAGGTTATTGATAAAATTATTTATGGCAATAATTTTGGTTTTGACATAGCGTATAAAGGTTTTAATGAAGAGTTAGCTTATATTTGTCTGTTTTTAGTTTGGCAAACCGGTATGTTTTGGGCTTTAAGTTATATATTTGAAAAAAATAATAAAACGGTTAATTAAAACAAAATGAACAAAATAAAACTCGCAATAAATGGTTTTGGGAGAATTGGCAGACAGGCTTTTAAAATTGCCATTGAAAAACCGGAAATAGAAGTGGTGGGTATTAATGACTTAACTTCAACCGAAGTTTTGGCACATTTACTTCAGTACGACAGCAATTACGGAAAATTTAAGCATAAAGTTTCTTTTGACTCAAATCATATAATTGCAGACGGCATAAAGTATCCGGTTTTTACGGAAAAAGAGCCGCAAGCTTTGCCCTGGGGCCGTTTACAGGTAGACGTTGTTATAGAATCTACCGGCCGTTTTACAGACAGCGAAAAAGCTTCGGCGCACATAAAAGCCGGAGCTAAAAAAGTTATAATATCCGCCCCTGCTAAAGACGAAGGCATTACCCCAACTATTGTACTTGGCGTAAACCAAGAAGACTACCATAAACAAAACATAATTAGTAACGCTTCTTGCACAACAAACTGCATAACTCCGGTGTTAGATGTTTTGCATAAAAAATTTGGTGTGGAAAAAGCATTTATGTCCACTATTCACAGCTACACGGCTGAACAGAATTTGGTAGACGGCCCGCCGCCTGGTGGTAAGAGTACCGATTTACGTAGAGCCCGCGCAGCTGCAGTAAATATAATTCCTACTTCAACCGGCGCGGCAATATCGGCTACCCAGGCTATACCAAGCCTTAAAGGAAAGTTTGACGGCATTGCGTTTAGAGTTCCAACTCCGGTAGGTAGTCTTTCTGATTTTACCTTGCTCCTTAAGAAAAACACCACCAAAGAAGAAGTCAACGAAGCTTTTGAAGAAGCTGCAGAATTACCGCACTACAAAGGTATTTTAATTGCATCGCGTGATCAGCTAGTTTTACAGGACATAGTCGGCAACCCAGCTTCGTCTATTGTAGACCTTTCTCTTACCCAAGTTATTGACGGAAATTTTGTAAAAGTAATTGCTTGGTATGACAATGAGTTTGGGTATAGTAACAGGTTGGTTGAAGAAGTTGTGTTAGTGGGAAAAAATAAATAATTGACAAAAATGACAAAAATAAGCTGCAGTTTGCATAAATAATCTTGTCAATCTTTTAATTCTTTTATATCTTGTCAATCAATCTATGGCCATAAAATATTTAAAATCCTCTTCAATAAAAAATAAAACCGTACTTTTACGGGTTGACGTTAACGTGCCTATTGAAAATGGCAAGGTTAGCGACAGTTTTAGAATTGAGCAGGTTGTGCCAACCATAAAACATTTACTTAAAAACAAAAATAAAGTTATAGTCTGCGGGCATTTGGGCAGGCCAAAGGGTAAGTGGAACGAAGAGTTTACTTTAAAACCCGCGGCAAAGCTTATGGCAGACTTGCTAGAACTTAAGTTTGTGGAAACAGACCACCGCGTTCCTGACTACAACATTTCTCATTTAATTTTTTACACCGGAAAACTTATAGAAGACAAACATCAGAAGCAAATAAAAGCCATTTCGGAAAAAGATGTGGTGTTTTTAGAGAATTTGCGTTTTTACGAAGGCGAAGAAGAGAACGACGCAATGTTTGCCAAGAAATTATCTAGTCTGGCTGACGTTTATGTAAACGACGCTTTTGGCGTAGACCATAGGGCCGCTGCTTCAGTGGTCGGCATAACCAAATATTTAACGCCTTATTGTGGGTTACTTCTTGAAACTGAGATAAAATCGCTGGACGCGCTTATAAAACATCCAAAAAGTCCATTTGTGGTTATGACCGGCGGGATAAAACTTTCAGAAAAAGTGGGGGCACTTGAAAATTTGGGTAAAAAGGCGGACAAAATTTTAGTTAGCGGGGGAGTGGCAAACCTAATTTTTAAAACCAAAGGTTTTGAAATTGGAATTTCGCGGGTAGAAGAAAGTATGGAAAAGGTTGCTATGCAAATTGCTAAGAATTATAAAAATAAATTGGTTTTGCCGCTGGACGTAGTTGTTGCCAACAAAAATTTAGAAAATATTCGTTCTTGCGCCCCTTACGAGGTTAGAGAAAACGAGCAAATTCTAGACGCCGGACCTAAAACTATTTTGGAATTCTCTAAACATATAAAAGCGGCTAAAACCATAGTTTGGAGCGGGCCCTTAGGGCTTTTTGAAAAAAAGCCTTTTCACCATGCAACTTTTGCTTTAGCTAGGCTTATTGGTGGTCGGGGTAAAGGCAAAGCATTTGTAGTAGCCGGAGGGGGCGACACAGTAGACGCAATACGGCAAGCTCACCAATTTGAAAATATAGACCACGTCTCCACCGGCGGCGGAGCTATGCTTGAATACCTAGCCGGTAAAAAACTGCCAGGGATAGAAGCGTTGAAATAAAAATAAAGTGTTTAAATTTATAAAAAAAATAAGGGTTGTTTTAAGATTAAACCACATAATTTTTGTGTTTTTTAAAGCTGGGTTTTCGGGTTTAATATCACGCTATGGTTTTAAAAGGCATGTGCACCCATTAAAAAGGCATAAAGGTAAAGAAGAAGAGCAGGAGTTGGTTTTAGCGTTAAATTTTAGGCTTGCTTTAGAATCTTTGGGCCCGGTTTTTGTAAAGTTCGGACAAATTTTGAGCACGAGGTCAGATTTTTTGCCTAAAACTTTTATTAATCAGTTAGAAAAATTACAGGCAAAAGTTCCGCCTTTTAAATATGAAAAAGCTGTTGAAACTATTGAAAACGAGTTCCAAAAACCGTTAAAAAAACTTTTTAAAGAGTTTGGTGAAAAACCATTTGCATCTGCCTCACTCGGCCAAGTCTACAAAGCTAAACTACATACCGGCGAAGTAGTTGCGGTAAAGGTGCAAAGACCAAAGGCAAAAGAGCAAATTCTGCTAGACACTGAAGTGCTTTTAGCTATCGCTCATATAGCGGAAAAATATTCCTCCGATGCTAAAAAATTTAATTTGCTGGAAACAGTACAGGAATTTAGGCGCTGGACTTTAAACGAACTAGACTATAGAAAAGAAGCCACCAACTGCGAAATTTTTACCAACTTTTTTAAAAAAGACAAAAATATTTACGGACCTAAAGTTTTTTGGGATTATACTTCGGAAAGCGTGTTGTGTCTTGAATTTGTGGAAGGTAAGCAAGTTTCCGAGGTAATTAAGGATTTAGATTATCCACAAGAAGAAAAGGCCCAGCTAGCCAGACACGTTGCTGACGCGTTTATACGCCAATTTTTTGAATATGGTTTCTTTCACGCTGACCCGCATCCGGGCAATGTTTTTGTTTTGCCGGACAATAAAATTTTATTTTTAGACTTTGGCATGGTCGGATTTTTAGATGAAAGCTTAACTGCGCTTGGCTCTGCTATGTTTTTGGCCTTGATTCAGAAAGACACTCAAAACCTGGTAGACTTGTTTATAAAAATGGAAGAAAACTACGACGAAAGATTAAAGGAACAAAAGGTAGAAGATTTGGTAAATATTAACAACCTAAGGAAAGAATTAAACGTACTTATTCTGCAGTGGTCTTCTGGCATGTCCGGACAGGGTAATAATTTTACCAAACTATTTTCAGAAATGCTTAATATTGCAGTGCAAAATGGTATTAGCGTGCCAACAGACTTAACTATGATGGGTAAAGCAATTGTTACTTTAGATGTTGTGGCAAAACAATTAAGTAGCGACTTTAAAATAGAGGAGTGGGAAAAATCTACCCTACAAAGAATTGTTAAACGAAAGCTTTCGGCAAAAAATTTGCAATCACGTGCCCAGAATATGGGACTAATTATAGAAGACTTAATTAAGCGTTTGCCGGCCAGCTCTTCTTCTATTGTAAGTAATATAGAAAAGGGTCGTTTTGGTATGGAAATAAACACTCAGCAGTTAGTAGACTATGAAAGGCTTTTAAACGCAAATTCTAAAATTAGTAGCTATGGCACGTTGCTCGGTGCTATTATTTTAGCCTCAGCTTTAATTTATCAGGTCACAAACCAACCCAAATTTTTTGGCTTTACCATAGCTCAAATAGGGCTTTATGGAAGTGTTATTTTAATTGCTTTATTTTTTCTTGGCAATCTAAAAAAAGGAAATGACTAATGCAGAATGATGATTTAAAAATTCCCAAACCTCATAAAATTGGCAATATGTCTTTTTCTGTTTCTAAAGTTAATGCAGAAAAAAAAGATATACAACCATTGGTACAAAAAGATGGGGCTGCTTTGCCGGTAAATAATCTTGCAAAGCCGGTGGCAGCGCAGCCGGTTTTTAAACCTGTGGTGGCTAACAACATTCCACAAAGAGTTTTGCGACCACAGGCTAACCCTTTAATTGTTCGCGAGCCAATGCCCAAGCCCAAAGTTTTACAGCCACTCTCAAACACCCTTGCGCCCCAAACTCCTGTGCCGCATCCACATACCGAATCACTGCCGCCGGTTTTTCCTAAGCACGAACAATCTCAAGATTCACTTATAAAAAAAACAACAACCAAAAAAGTTGTGTTGGTTATTTTAGACGGTTTTGGAGTGGCGCCTGCTGCTACCGGTAATGCTATTTTTAGAGCCCGTATTCCTAATTTAAATAACATGGTAAATAATTACCCTTCTTTAACTCTGCAGGCCAGCGGCCCTTTAGTTGGTCTTCCTTGGGGCCAAATGGGTAATAGCGAAAGCGGGCATTTAAATATTGGAGCGGGTAGAATTGTGGGCGAAGACTTGCCGCGCATAACTATGGCTATACAAAACGGCGAGTTTTTTAAAAATCCGGTATTGCGTGGAGCTATTGAACACGCCAAAAAGAACAATTCAAAATTGCATTTGTTAGGTTTGGTGAGCGGCGGCGGAGTGCATAGTTTAGACGAACATATGTTCGCGCTTTTAGGCCTTTCGGCGGAAATGAACTTAAGCCGAATTTTTATTCATATGTTTACCGACGGTCGCGACACAGCGGAAAGGGTGGCTATGGAAGAGCTAGGTAAAGTTAAAGAAAGAATAAACCGAATTGGCGTTGGGGTAATCGCATCTGTTGGCGGCCGGTTTTATACTATGGATAGGGGAGGACACTGGAACCAAACTGAAAGTACTTACCAGGTTTTGGTAAACGGTAATGGCCCTAAGGCTGCTTCGGCCGAAGAAGTTATTTCAAATTCTTACCAAAAACAAATTTTTGACGAAATGATAGTGCCTACGGTTATAACTAATTTTGATCAAAAACCAGTGGCGCAAATTGAGGACAACGACGCGGTTATTTTCTTTAATTTTCGTCAGGACAGAGCACTACAATTAACGGAAATGTTTTTAGCGCCGCAAAATGTGCCGACTGAATTTAGGCATCCGGCTTTGCAAAATTTGTATTTTTGCACCATGACAGAATATTCGCAAAATTTGCAAACAGCAAAAATTGCTTTCCCACCAATGGATTTAAAAAATAATTTAGCCGAAGTACTTTCTAAAAACCATTTTACTCAGTTTCATATTGCGGAGAGCGAAAAGTACGCACACGTAACTTCGTTTTTTAACTGCGGTAAAACAGACCCTTACCCAGGTGAAGAAAGGCATATTGTCACAAGTCCTAATAATGCGCGTAATTATACCGATAGTCCTCAAATGTCTGCTGAGGAACTGACCGATATACTCACCCAAAAAATTACCGGCACAAATACTAATTTTTTTGTGGCTAATTATGCAAATTGCGATATGGTGGGCCATACGGGTAATTTACAGGCCTCAATTAAAGCTGTAGAGTTTATAGATCAATGTATAAAACAAGTTATGGACGCGGCGCTTTTAACAGATGCTACATTAATTATTACGGCAGATCATGGCAACGTAGAAGAAATGATATCTTCACAAACCGGAGAAATAGATAAAGATCATACCACTAACCCAGTGCCTTGCCTTTTAATTAGCAATAGTTTAAAGTTTAAGAGTCCTTTAGGCCTTAATTTTGAAAGTTTGTCCGGGGAGATGCCAAATGGCGTAATTTCCGACATTGCCCCGACTATATTAGGATTATTAGACTTAGAAAAGCCGGAAGAAATGACGGGGATAAATTTATTGGAAATTATTTAGTTGGTAGTAAATAGTAGGTAGTAAGTAGCCTGCATGACTACCAACTACCCACTACCAACTACTTACTAACCTATGAAAATTTGGAAACTAAAAAATACTATACCTGCCGAACTATCGGAAATATACAAAGATTACCCAACCTTGCTTGCCCAATTGCTTTTTGATAGAGGGCTTAGGGAAAAAGAAGAAATTCAAAAATTTATTACTGCTAATTACCAAGAGGGCTTAAACAGCCCCTTTTTGTTCGGTGATATGGAAAAAGCGGTTAACAGAATTTGGCAGGCTATAGAAAGTAACGAAAAAATTACTATTTACGGGGACTATGACGCAGATGCTGTAACAGCAAACGCTGTTCTTAGGCAGACTTTTAGTTATTTGGGAGCAAATGCGGATAGCTATATTCCGGACAGATTTGCGGAAGGTTATGGGGTTAACTTAGAAGCACTTTTTAAAATTAAGGCCAACGGGACTTCTTTAATTATTACAGTAGATTGTGGGACTAACTCTGTAGATGCGGCCGAATGGGCGAAAGAAAACGGAGTCGATTTTATAATTACCGACCACCACGAAATAATTGGAGAAACGCCAAAAGCTTTTGCGCTAATAAACCCTAAAAACCCAAATGACAAGTATCCAGACGACCAAATTGTAGGCGTGGGGGTTGCGTTCAAAATCGCTCAAGCGATTTTGACAAGTGAAAAGTGTAAAGTGCAAAGTAAAAAGTACATCGAAGGCTATGAAAAGTGGCTACTTGATTTAGTGGCGATTGGTACGGTGGCGGACTGCCATAAACTTTTGGGGGAGAATAGGGTTTTTGTAAAATACGGCCTAAAAGTTTTGCAAAAAACCAAATGGGTTGGTCTTAAGGCGCTTATTGAATCTTCAAAGTTGGATTTTAGTAAGCAGCCGCCTGACACCTACAGTTTGGGTTTTGTTATAGCACCGCGGCTTAACGCGGCCGGACGACTTGAACATGCTAACGTAGCCTTAAATTTGTTGCTCGAAGCTGACCCTGAAAAAGCAAAAGAAATGGCGCAAAATTTAGAAGAAATAAATTTGCGAAGGCAGGAAATAACCGCGCGCATTATGAGCGAGGCCAGAGAGCAGGCAGAAACTATAAAGCATAGAAAAGTTTTGGTAATGATGTCTCAGGGCTGGCATAAGGGGGTGGTAGGCTTGGTAGCCGGCAAGATAGCAGAAGAGTTTTATAAGCCCACAATAGTTTTAGAAAAGGGTGAGGTTGAGGCTACCGGTTCAGCTAGAAGTGTAGGTGAATTTAATGTGGTAGAAGCTTTAAAGTATTCAAGTAGCCACTTAATTCGTTTTGGTGGACATAAGCAAGCGGCTGGACTTACGCTGAATATAGAAAATTTTGAAATATTCTACCAAACTCTTCTGGATTTTGCTGAGAATAATGCTAATGGCGACCAAGGTCCTGTTTTATATCTTGATTCTGAACTTTCCGCGGAAGACTTACAACTTACAACTTACAACTTAATAACTGCTCTGGAGCCTTTTGGAGTTGGTAACCCCAAGCCCAAATTTTTAGTAAAAAATGTTAAAATAATAAGTAAGAAAACAGTAGGGCAAAAAGCTCAGCATTTACAATTACAAATTTTAGCTGGTGAAAAACAAATATCTTGCATTGCCTTTAATTTCGGCGACAGATCAAATAGCTTAAATATACACGACGAAATAGATTTGGCTTGCGAGCTTTTGCTCGACAGTTGGAACGGTCGGGAAAATTTAAAATTAAGAATAATAGATATTAGAAATAATTTAAATTAATTTAAGCATATAAACATCTAAGCATACAAGCATGCGAAGTTACTTCTATGATTAAATGCTTTAATGTTTATATGTTTTAATGAACACAATGAAACTAATTATAAATACAGACGGTGGTTCCAGAGGCAACCCTGGCCCTTCGGGCATTGGGGTGGTAATTCGAGATGAAAAAGGTATGGTTATTAGCGAGCACAAAAAATATATTGGCGAAACCACAAATAATCAGGCGGAATACAAAGCACTAATATTGGGCTTAGAAGAAGTTGGGAAAATATCCAATATCCAATATCCAATATCCAATCTTGAAGTTCGAATGGATAGTGAGCTTATAGTTAGGCAAATGCAAGGCCGTTATAAAATAAAAGACCAAGGGCTTAAACCCTTAGCTGACATTGTTTTAAAACTTTGTAAAAATTTTGAAAAAGTTGAATTTTGCCACGTGCCAAGAGCGCAGAATTCAGACGCTGACAGGCTGGTAAATGAGGCTATAGACGAAGAGAAAAACAATTGACATTTGAACATTAACAATGTTAATGCCTAGAAACTAAACGTTATATGTTAAATGTCAAAGGTAAAATGTTTGAAATAACTATCGTATTTCAATTACCTTTAATTCCTCGCCGTCTAATATAAATAGCCGCCGATTTTCTTGATCGGCCATTATTTTTTTTATATTTTGTCCTTGGTACAAGACACAACTATTTTGCGCGTCGCGAGAGTCGAGTTCAAGGGCTTCAACAACTTGATTTTTTTGCCAAATAGCGTAACCTAGGTTGCTGGCAATCAGAGGGTGGTGAATTTTTTCGCTGGTTCGAGAAATTAGCTTTTGTTGGTTTGAGCCAAAATCAAAAAAATCGATTTCGCCATTTCCATAATAAATTAAATTTGGACTGCTTTGGTCAAAGCCTATTTCTTGGGCTGCGCCTAATACTTTTGTCGTGAGCCCTACTTGGTGTAATTGTCCGTCGCCCAAAACAAAAATTTGTTTTTGTTCGGTAATAAATAGCTTTGCTTCCGAAAATTTTGGAAGTTCAGCTATTTTGTTTATTTGGCTCGGACTATTTATTGCAAAGTTTAGTAAGATTGAACTATTTTCTTCTTTGCTTAGCACGTAACCGTCTCCAGAAAGTAAGCTAAAATCCAGAATATTTGTAAATAATGGGTTTTTAATACCAGTTTTGGGCTCGAAGGAATATAGGGTATTTTTAGACAAAATAAAATAACTGCCACCAAGTCCAAGTATTTTATTTACATCTTTATTGTCACCGGGGATTTCTTTAATGCTGCCGCTATTTTGTTCAAATACAGAAAATTGTCTTGCCGAGGCAGAATATTCAGAATTAATTAAATACTCTGAATCGTTGCTAAGTAGTGTAATATTTGTCCCGAGGTCTGTTAGAGGGTATTTTTTATTGCTTAAATTTTTTAAAGAAATTACATTCAAACTGTCAGGTTTTAAGGTTAGAACTGAATTATTTTTGTAATAAAAATCTATAACGCCGGTATCTAGTTGTTTAGCTTCCGGTAAGTATTTTAGTAAATAAATTTTTCCGTCAAACGGACTGGCCCAAGTTACTTCGCCTGGGTTTACCGGCAGACGTTTTTGCCAAGAACAGTAAGTAGGGAATTCAAATTTTAAGCTGTAGTCTTTTGGTTTTAAAAAACGTAGAGTATTTACAGGTTGTTTTTTGAGTGAGCCATCCAAAAAAATATTTGGTTCTTTGGGTTCGGTTATAAAGGCCAAAATACCGGTTTTTGTTAGCGTACCTTTATGCCAATTGAAATCTAATCCCATAGAATAAAAAATTGTTGCCGGCGCTAATACTGCAAACAAAATTAGGCATATGAAAATTAGTAAGTACCTTGAGCGTTTGGACATATACCCTAATTTTAGCCTAAAACAGGCAGTTGTTACAAATCCGAATGTTGTATATAATAGATCGGTAGCAATACTAATCATTGACAAAATTGAGCAAGATTGACATGACTGACAAGATTTGGTCATTCCTAATCTTTTAAATTTTCTCAATCTTACCACCTTGTTTGAATCTAAAGTCGGCATAGATTTAGGTACGGCCAACACCTTAGTTTATTTGCCTAAAAAAGGAATAATAATAAACGAACCAACAGTTGTGGCAATTTCTTTGGCTGACAATAAAGTTTTAGCCGTGGGCCAGGAAGCTAAAGAAATGCTTGGACGAACTCCTGAAACCATAGTAGCGAGCAGGCCTATGAAGGACGGAGTAATTGCCGACTACCGCGTGACGGAAGCCATGCTAAGGTATTTTATAAATAAAGCTTTGGGCAAGGTTCGGTTTTTTAGGCCGGAAGTTATGATTTCGGTCCCAGGTGGAATTACTTCTACTGAGCGTAGAGCAGTTATAGAAGCAGCCCAGGCCGCAGGCGCGCGCGCAGCGTACGTAATAAAAGAAACTGTAGCGGCAGCCATTGGCGCCGGAATTCCCATTGCAGAAGCTAGGGGTAATTTAATTATTGACATAGGCGGAGGCACAACAGACGTTGCCGTACTTTCTTTGGGTGGTATTGTTAATTCGACTTCGGTAAGGGTAGCTGGTAACCGTTTAGACCAGGCAATAATTGAGTACGTTAGAAAAAAACAGGGTATAGCCATTGGCGACAGAACCGCCGAAGAAATTAAAATAAATATTGGTAGCGCTTTGCCGGTAAAAGAAGAAGAGATTATGGAAATAAAAGGGCGTGATATGGTAACTGGCCTACCAAAGACAGTAAATGTTTCCACAAACGAAATTGTGGATGCGCTTAACGAAGAGTTGTACGAAATTGCGCGCGCAGTAAAAACCGTACTTCAGGATACTCCGCCAGAGCTTGCTTCCGACATTATAGAAAAAGGTATGGTCATGACAGGAGGTAGCGCCCTGCTTAGGAATTTAGACAAGTACATAAGCCAAAGTGTTGGTGTTCCTTGCTATGTTGCCGAAGAAGCGCTTTTGTGCGTAGCTAAAGGAACTGGCGTAGCTTTAGACAACTTAGATAGTTATAAGCGAAGTATATTGAGTGTAAGATAAAATAAATGACAAAAACATAACTGCAGATGTATCTAAATTTTTGTCATTTTTGCTCATTTTTTTAATTTTTGTCATTTGTTTGTCTTACTTTTCCACAGATATAAAATTGCCAAACTGGCAATTTTATTTTATAATAAATATAAATTCAAACACTTATAAAATCAAAATAAAATGATTAACGCATTTAGGAGATCGGCGTACTTGTTTCTTTCTGGCCTTATGGGCTTGTTAATGTTTTTTATTCTTCACAGAATAGCTGTATTTTTTTATTTGCTTTTTGCTACCTTTAGCGACACCGCTTTTGCTTACTACAGTTTTATTTTTTGGGACTATATAACATTAAGTGTTGCCTTAATTGTCGGCGCTATTTATGGAATTTGGGTCGGCAGATATTGGTACAAGTCCGTGTACCATGAAAATGCGCATGGAGGTTTGGTTTCGTATATTAATGCCTGGATGTGGAATGACAAGCCGGTAAAAATAGAAGTCTATAAACATAAGCTAGAAGAGGCAACAGCAAGAATAGAGGCAGATTTGCTTAAGCTAGAAAGAGTTGAACAAGAATTTCCAATTGTCTTAAAGCCTAAAGCTATAAAAAGAACTTTGGCTTCAGCAAAGAAACCGGCAGTAAAGCGAACTTTGAGAGCTAAAACTGTCTCTAAAGCTAAGGTTAAGGCGTAATTTTAAAAGGCGCCAAAAGCATTCGCCAAATGACACTAAAAAGCTTTTTTTTTATAACACTTTTGTCCTTTGTAGGACTTTTTGCTCTAAAATATTTTTACTTTCAGGGTAGTTTTGGTCAAGGGGAAACAGGGTACTATATTTATTTTGGATTGGTATTTTTTTTAAGTCTGGTGCTTGCCAGGCGCATAGGTGTTATAACATTTTTGGAAGCCGCGTTCGTGGCTTTTTTTTGGTTCGTGGTGTTTTTGTTTTTAGACCTGTTAATTACATCGGCATTTTTAGGGACTGTCATATTTAAGTCTTGGGAGTTTTGGATAGGGCATTTAGTTGCTTCCGGGGTTGTATTTTTATTCCATAAAAAGCGCTACATTGAAACCCGTAAAAAAATGCACGCCCACCACTAATAAGTAACCTTTGGTAATTGACAACATTGATTTGACATTCTGACTAAAGGTGGTAAACTAGCTATAATAAAATATTATAAAGCACTAAACATTCGGCCTCGCACGCCGAAACGCTGGCAGGGGAATATCTTGCACGGTCAGCCTACGCCGTAGAAATAGGTAAAAAGAGTTCGCTATTGTTGTCTGATCGCCTATTAATCGGCACGCTACAACATAAGTGAAAATCGAGGTGGTACCGCGGAAGCGATAATATATCGTAAACCCGACCTTGAAAACAATTTTTTGTTTTTGGGGACGGGTTTTTGTTTGGAAAATCTATAATTAGGGAGAAGGGATAAATGTGGCATCATCATAAGGAGCCGCTGAGGGTGGGACTCTTTGGGTATGATTGGAGAGATAGAATTGTTCAGGAATTGGCAAGAGTTAGGGGGCATCAGGTTATTTGGATTGCCCATATCCACCAGGCAGGGATTGTTTTGGACTTTTTATTGGACGACCCGCCGGACATCCTAGTTGTCCACCCTTTAGCGCGTGTTAATTTCCCTCTGCTATTGTCCCCCCAGGCGGTAGTAGTAATCGGCCCGTCTCGGGCCAAAACAAGGTGACGCAAAGGGCGCCGTGAAGGGTTATTATGTACCCGCGCGGCGCTTGTTTTTGTTGACATAAGGTGAACTATCGTTTACTATAATATTATGAAACGAACTGGATCCTGGATATTTTTGCGGCCTTAGATGATCCTAAGCGTAAAAAATTCCGGGATAACAAAGGTGAGTTAATTGTTAATCGTAAATTGTTAATTGTTATGACCCCAGTTATTATTCATTTAGATATGAACAGCTATTTTGCTTCGGTTGAGCAGCAGGACAACAAAGAATACCGAGGCAAGGTTTTGGGCGTGTGTGAGCATTTGGGCGGGATTATAATAGCCGCCAGCATAGAAGCCAAGCGTTGGGGTATAAAAACCGGTACGCCGGTTTGGGAAGCTAAAAAGCTGTATCCTAAAATTATCCTCGTTCATACCCGCGCGGATGCTTACAGGGAGTATCACCGCAGGTTTTTAAAAGTAATGCGGGATTACAGTAATTTTGTAGAGCCGGCAAGTATAGACGAGGCGTATGCGGACATAACAAGGGTGTGCAATATAAGATGTAAGAATGAAGATGTAAGATATGGGGACTGCTCAGAAATCTTACATCCTAAATCTTATATCTTAAATTCATTCGTTAATCCTTTTGAAGAAGCTGTAAAGGTGGCTTTGGAAATTAAGCAAAGGATGAAAAAAGAAGTGGGGGATTATTTAACTTGCTCTATAGGCATTGCGGAGAACAAACTCCTGGCAAAAATTGCGAGTGACTTAAAAAAGCCAGATGGAGTTGTAGTAGTGACGGGTGACGAGTTACGAGTTACGAGTGGGGAAGCCGAACATTTTACTATTAGTGATCTTTATAACAAGCTTAAACTAACCGACATACCGGGTATAGCTAAGCGTCAGGAAAAAAGGCTAAACGCGCTTGGAATAAAAACTTTAAAGGAGCTGCGCGATTACCCTTTAAGCAAGCTAGTGCGCGTTTTTGGCATTAACGGTTACCATTTGCACCATATGGGACAACTTAGCGGCAGCTGGAAAGCCAAAGTTAATTTTGACGAATCTATTAAATCAATCGGCCATATGTATACGCTACCTAAGGAATACAGAAAACCGGAATTTTTTGAGCCGGTTTTGTACAAACTTTGCGAAATGGTGGGGGAGAGGCTTAGAAGGAAAAAGTTAATGGGAAATATTGTGGTGGCTTACGTGCGAGACGGTAATTATAATTCTTATGGACATTCTGTAAAGTTATCTAACGACATTTTTGACGCAAGGGATTTGTTTTGGGAAAGTAGATATATAATAAAGAATTATCCGGATATAAATAAAATTATTGCCAATTGTAAACTTATTGGCGTAACAGTAGCAGGACTAAAGCCTTTTGTTTTGCAGCAGTCTTTGTTTAAAAAACAAACCGCCCAGGCCTCGCTTACCCGCGCGGTAGATGTAATAAACGCCAAATATGGCAAATTTACCCTCTCCTACGCTCCTGTGTTAAAGGCAGGTAAAGTATTCCGCGATTCAGTTGGGTTTGGTAGGGTTAAAGAAGTTGGTAATGATGCCGATATTTCCATAAGGCCTGGGAAGAGTTTTAAAAGATAGCTAAATTGACATATAAAAGAGCCGGAGTATAATTAATTTATGAATGCTAATAAGCAAAAAGAAACAACTTTAGACGACTTGGCAATTATGGTTGCCGAGGGTTTTATGGGTGTGAATGGGAGATTAGATAAAGTAGAAGGTAGATTGGAAAAGGTAGAAAAAGATATTACAGAAGTAAAAGAAGAAATGGGAGAATTAAAGCATAAAATGGAAGCTTTGGATTCAACAGTGAGAAATTATTTAGAATTGTCGGAAAAGCGGTATTTTGAGTTAAAAAATCGTCAGGACGTTATTGTGTCTTGGGTAAAAACCATAGCGGATAAAACCGGAGTAAAAATAGACTTCCAAGAATTGGAAAAAATAGTTTAAAATATTTAAAAAACGCCAAAATGCGCCTTATGCCAGACGGCGTTTTTTAAATATAAGAAAATATGGTATAATAAGTTATCTAAATTACCTAAATTTAAAATCATCAACCTCTCCCTAACCTTCTCCAAGTCTTGGAGAGGGAAACTAAAAAGGTTAGAGCTAAGGAAACAAAAATATGCCAGACCAAGCGGAATACAAAAAAATGCTTACGGACTTAATTCAAAAGCAAATGGTGGTTTTAGGTCCCAATATTGCACTCGACAAAGCCAGGAAAGTTCCGGGTGTTAAAATAGCCGACGACGGTACGGTTTTAGACATGGACGGTAATCCGCCCATGGTACTTAAAGGCGTGGCTAACGAGTATATGGCACTGTCCGGACAAATCGCGCAAATGACATTAAACAGTCTTTTGGAAAAGTATCCTTCAATAAAAGCGCTCTAATGTAGTTTATATTTTCTAAAACAAACATCAAAATTTAGTTAATGATCATAAATATTTTACTTGTCGTTGATTTTATTATTCTTGCCATTGTTGTAACATGGTATGTTTTTCGTTCGCTAAAAGAGCGCGATGTTTTAAGAAAACGCTTAAGCCAGAGCTTGCAGCTGCAGCAAAAAGTCTACCAAGCGCAGGTTTTAAAAGAAATTAGCGAACGTATTGGTTATAGTTTAGACACAAACAAGGTGGTAGAAATTATTACCAACTCTTTAGGTAATTTGCTGGAATACGACACGGTTTCGTATATGGTTTTGTCGGAAGACCATAAGGTAGTTTTTAAATGCCATGTGGAAAATACGGTTAACCATGAATTTACTTCGGAAGTTAAAGAAAAAATGCTAGCAGCTTTTTCCGCTATTTTAAACGAAGAAATAAAACCTCAAAAAATTGACGAAAGCATAACGGGAAATATTTTAGACGACAATATAAATGTTGTGGTTAAATCGTATTTTAATTTACCTGTGGTTATTGGTGAAAAATTAATTGGGCTTATAAACGTAGCTTCTTCGGAAGCAGGTCGCTATGGCGACGAGCAGGCTTCTATTTTATATACCATAACTAACCAAGCGGCTACTGCTGTAACTAAACTGCAGGCGGTTTTACATTCGGAAAAAGGCAAGCTTGAGGCTGTTATAGACTCTATTGCAGACGGAATTATTAACGTGGATTTAAACCATCAACTTTTAATTGCTAATCCGGCGGTTAAAGAAATTTTAGAAATAAACAACTTAAAGCCCGGAGAGGCTCTTACTATGTTCGACATAGTAGACGCACTTGCAGGTAAAACCGACCTTAGGACTAAAATTGACCAGGCTTTAAGCGAAGACAAAGCAATTTTTGTGCCTGACGTTGTTTTAAAAAACAAAGCTTTAGAAATTACCATTACTCCAGTTAAAACAGAAAAAAATGAAAAAATTGGCACTAACGTAGTTTTTCATGACATTACTACTGAAAAATCTTTAGAAAAACTTCGTCAGGAATTTACTGCTATGATGGTGCACGAACTACGCGCGCCTCTAACCGCGGTTCGCTGGTCAAGCGAGTCAATGATAAAAACCTTAGCCGCTGCACAAGGCACGGACCCAGGCAAGCTTAAGGACACCTTTTTAACTATAGAAACAGCGTCGAACAATATGCTCGAGTTAGTTAACGACTTGCTAGATGTAGCAAAAATAGAAGCCGGTAAATTTGAGCTAAACATTCAAGACTACGATTTAGTAGAAACTTTAAAGCAGCAAGTTGAGGCATTTAAACCCCAGGCCGAAGCTAAGCATTTAACAATTAAATTTACTTCCCCGGAAAAGTTTAAATGTAAGTTTGACCGAGTGCGCGTGGCTCAGGTTTTGGGTAATTTAATAAGCAATGCTATAAAATATAGTGACGCAGGTGAAATTTCGGTAAATATTAACCCGGAAACAAATGCTAAGCGAGTTGTAATTGGCGTAAAAGACAACGGTATAGGAATATCGCCGGAAGATTTGCCTGTACTGTTTTCTAAGTTTAAGCAGCTTAAAAGCGGCGACAGAAGCCGTAAAGGAACTGGCCTTGGTTTGGTGGTGACTAAAGGTATAGTCGAATCTCATGGCGGTCAGGTTTGGGTAGAGAGCCAGGGGGAAAATTTAGGTTCAACATTCTACTTTTCTTTGCCGACGGAGTAATAATATTGACAAAATCGACAGAATTGACAAAATTAGGGGGCAACTGCGGTGGAATTATGTCAATTATTTAATTATTCCCGCCTGCCAAAATTAGTCTGTTTTACATCGCCGACTTATGATTATCAATAATCTTTTATAAGATAAAGATTTGGCGGGCCGGTAAATTTTGTTCAATCCTGTTTTTTCTGCTATTATATTACTAACTAATCCCCTTAATTAAGGGAAAAATTTATAAAATAATATATTTTTTATGGTAAAAATACTTGTTGCTGAGGACGATAAACTTATTTCCGCGTCTTTATGCGATGCCTTAAAGCAAAATGGTTATGAAGCCACTCCTGCCTACGACGGCGAGGAAGCTGTTGCAAAGGCAAAGGAGCTTAAGCCCGATTTGCTACTTTTAGACATAATGATGCCAAAACTAGATGGCATTTCGGTTTTATGGGAATTAAAAAGCAATGAAGAAACAAAAAAAGTTGCGGTGGTGGTTTTAACTAATATGGGTGATATGGAAACTATTAGTAAAATTTTAGAAGCTGGTGCTACTGACTATTTACTTAAGAGCGACCAGTCCATAGACGAAGTTATGAAAAAGGTAAGAGATGTGTTAAGTAGGGACGTAAAGCTAAGCTAATAAGAAGCACATAAGCATTTCAGCTGGTAAGCTTATAAGCTGACTTGCTTACTGCTTGTAAATCTATGAAAATAATCCTCAAAGACGGTCGCCGCTATATTATTCGTTTTGACAAGGGCGAAGAAGTACTAACTAAGCTCGCTGAATTTATGCAAACTGAGCAGGTCGGTGCCTGTAGTTTTAGCGGGTTAGGCGCTATTACTGACCTCGAAATGGGGTATTACAATACGCATGTTAAAGACTATAGGAAGAAAGTATTTTTAGAAGATTTTGAAATTGTTTCTTTAAATGGTAACGGCAGTATTGTGGAAGGTAAGCCTTTCATTCACGCTCATGGTATGTTTGGCCGTAACGATTTTACCACTGTGGGCGGCCATGTTTTTAAACTCGTAGTTTCTGTTACTTGCGAAATATTTTTAATTAAGCTTGACGGTATAATGCAAAGAAAAAATGTCGAAGAGTTTAATTTAAAGCTGTTAGACTAGCGGGGAGTGAGTAGTAAGTAGTAGATGGTATAAAAAAATGGAAAACCAAAATCAACAACAAACACAGGTCTCTCAAGTTCCGGAACTCCATAAACGCCATTTTAAGTCTTTTTGGCCAATAGTTATAATTGCCGTTCTTTCCGCCTTAGTGGGCGGAATTTTGGTTTTTCTTTTATTTAACCAAGGCTTAGACGAAGAGCTAAACAGCCTCTTGCCGGGCTCCAGCTATCGCCAAACGCACGAGCAGGTAAAAGATAAGGAAAATAATGTCCCTACCTGGCAGACTTATAAAAATGAGGAGTATGGGTTTGAATTGAAATATCCTGGAGATTGGGGCGTAATAAAAGTTTATGATGAAGATTTTTTAGTACAGCCTGATAAGGAGGGTTGTAGAAATGCTTCTACCATAACAGTTAATTGTGTAAGACTAGAGATTAATTTTAATGTTCAAACGTTCGTAGATTACGAAGCCTCTGGTAATACATTTAAGGTTATAGACCCTGAGAAATTAAAAGTCTCTGTCTTAAATAATAATTCTTTTTGGGTGCTAGAAGACGAAGCAGAAGGAATGGAATTTAAACAGTTTATCATTAAGGATAAATACAAAAGATATTATAGTTTTACCTCTCGTATGGATGTTGATAATAAAGAGCAGCAACTTATAGACCAAATCCTTTCCACTTTTAAATTTATTGAATAAGAGTTTTGGCTTTAAAATCTTACATCTTATATCCTAAATCTTAAATTTCTAAAATGGACACTTTAGCCCACGGACTTTGGAGTAATATTATTGTTTATAAAAAGTACCCACAGAACAGCAAAATGCGCTGGGTGGCAGTGGCTTTTGGTATGCTGCCTGACTTAATTCCTTTCGCTCCTTTGTTTATTTATACTTTTTTAACCGGCAGGTTTGGCGGGCCTGAAAACTGGAACTTTAACCACTGGTCTTTAAACTGGGCGCCTTTTGCCTACAACTATACTCATTCGCTGGTAATTTTTGCTTTTACAGCTTTTTGTGTAGCACTGTATAGGAAAATCAAATACAAAGCCCAAGGTTTTAATTTGTTTTACTTTCCGATGCTTGCGTGGGGCTTTCATATTTTGCTAGACATGCCAACTCACCCGAATTTTTACAATACCCCGTTTTTGTTCCCAATTTCAGACTACAAATTAAGTTGGGGTCTTAGTTGGGGGCATTGGGCAATTTTAATTCCGCAATATGTCTTTTTTGCGGTTTGGTACAGCTGGTGGTTCCTACAGAAACGTAAAAAATCGACAAATCCTATGAGTAATAGTTAGGTAATTCTACAGAAAACTACAGAATCTAAAAACAAAGTTTTGTGGCGCGATTCTGTAGTTTTCTGTAGTGTATTTATGTTGTTGTATGTTTTATGTAGTCGCTCACAACATCCGTTCACTTTTTAATGTTGGCTCGTTGTTTCGCACAGCCGACGCTTTTTCTGTAAGTAAGATATATTTAACCGGTTATACGCCAACGCCGGAAATTTTCAAACACAGAATTAAAATAAACAAAACCGCGCTCGGAGCGGAAGAGTTCGTACCTTGGGAACATAAAATTTCGCCTGTAAGAGTAATAAAAGATTTAAAACGAAAAAATAAAAAAATTCAAATTATTGCGTTGGAAAATAACATAAAAGGTAAAACTGTAAAGTTAAATAAATTTAAACCCAAATTTCCCTTAGTGTTAATATTAGGCGAGGAAGTGGGTGGTGTGGATAAATCTTTGCTTAAAATGGCAGACAAAGTGGTAGAAATTCCTATGTTTGGTAAAAAAGAAAGCTTAAATGTTTCTGTGGCTTTTGGTGTCGCGGCTTACCATATTGCAACAAGCCGGTAATAAACACTAATATTTTAAAGGCTCAATCGAATGAGTCTTTAAAAATTCTCAAATTATGCCTTGAAAGAAGGCTTTTTTTAATGTAGAATTACAATCACATTCCAGGGAGGAAGATTATGAAAATGGATCTAAATCCCGGAAAATTTAGTGTAAAGGACGTGCTATGGATGTAAACCAAAGACATTCTGTTGCCGTGTATGGCGCCGTACAGGCAACTTTCTCCGAGGAGACTGTGGAATTGCTGAGGAGTGGAGTGGCGTTTGTCGGAGCATCTCATGAAATCAGGTCGGGGTTTAATCTCCCGCCAACTGCCAGGGTCGTGGTGTATTGTAGTAAAGAGCTTGGACAACCCCGAGTCAACTTGCTCAAAAATGCCGCGGCCAAAATGCCCAATGTGCAATTGGTGGAAGCGTTCCACCAATCTGATATGGAGACGAAGCTTCAGGGGGTGTTGAGTCCCGTTTTAACACCGCCACTCAGACCTGATGGTGGATTGCAGGCAGATGCTCCTAGCGTACCAACAACATCACTCCCTTCACCAACACCGCCGCCGCCTTCTAACGGCAAACCGGAGCTCAAGCTCCCACCGCACGGACTGAGATGGAGTTTGACTGAGTTCGTGTTCAATAATCTTGACAGGGACTTTCGTTCTGTTGGTGGCGAGGTCGAGCGTCTGTTTGGCCTTGCGAAACAGAACGGTTACCCTGAAGCTACTGAAAGCGGAGTCGGACAAGCTTTTCGCAAATTCCGCCAGGCAAATGGGTTGTCACAGCCCCGTCCCCGGCGCGGCAAGCTGGCTCAAGCACCGGTCTTGGTAGATTTGGGATACGTCGAAGTACCGGCGGTTGCTGAATTTTTACAGGACATTCAGAAGATGGGCCAAGGTCTCGCCGTTTTTGTGTCAGCGCTCGAAAAGGAGCGCGCGGGGAACAAGCGGACCATCGAGGAACTCGAGAGACGGATTAAGATACTTGAGGGAAAACTCGAGAATGCCAAGCAGGCCGCCGATCTGCTGGCAGCACTTCGGGGGCAATAGAAGTTGCTTCAGATCCACAAACAACCGAAACGAGCGTGCTATATGGAGGAATAGCACGCCGTTTTTATTTGGAAATGTTAAAAAATTTCGTTAAAACAAATAAATATGTTGTAATTAATTGTTTGCTATTTAACCCCAGATATTCTTTTAGGTTTTTTTATTTTGTCTGTGGATAGAATATTCAGATATTGGATATTGGATATTGGATATTAAGAAAGACCAATAAAATGGCTATTTTTTTGTTTGTAAATAGTTTTGACCGGTGTTAAAAGGTGGGGTATAATTGTTTTAGATGTTTAAAAGTGGTATTTGGTGGGAAAAAGTGGGGAATATGGTGGAAAACCCCCAGTACCAGTCGCTACGACATAAATGTCGGCTCCGGTACGGGGCGCTACGCGAACTAAAACATCTTAAATTTGTAGTCATTTTTGGCTTCCAGCCCTGGCTTTTTAAGAAAACCGGGGCTGGTCTCTCCTTTAAAAAGACACGGTTAATATGTTTATAGGTGAATACCAAGCAAGTATAGACGAAAAAGGCAGAATTTCAGTTCCCGCCAAATTTAGAACAGAACTTAAAAAGAAAGTGGTGGTTACAAGAGGCTTAGACAATTCTTTATTCCTTTATTCAATGGACGAATGGAAGAAGCTTGCCGAGAAATTATCTGGACTACCTATAGCGAAAGCCAACACCAGAGCATTTAGCCGTTTAATGCTTGCCGGAGCTATGGACTGCGAAATAGACAAACAGGGCAGAATTATTTTACCAAACTACTTAAAAGAATTTGCGAAAATAGGCAAGAAGGCAATTATAGCAGGACTCTATAACCGTATAGAAATTTGGAGTGAAGAGTTGTGGACAGCGTACAAACAGCAGACAGAAGCTGCGAGTAACCAAATAGCAGAACAGTTGGGAAGTTTAGGAGTGTAGGATGAATGACAAGAATGAGCAAGATTTAAATGATTGACAAGATTTAATACAAATCCGGCCCAATTTTAATTCAATGACTTATGAACATATTCCAGTATTACTTAATGAGGTTATATTTTACCTTCAGCCTAAGGCCGGTGAGAATTTTGTGGACGCGACGCTAGGAGGGGGTGGGTACACAAGGGCTATACTAGACAAAATTCAGCCAGGGGGCAGGGTGCTGGCTATAGATCTTGATAAAGACGCCTTAAAGAATACAGAAGTGGGAATGCAGAATGCAGAATTAGAGAAAAACTTAGTTTTACATCACGGGAACTTTCAAAACATAAACAAAATAACAAAAGAACATGTATTTAGTAATATTTCAGGCATTGTGGCAGATTTGGGACTTTCGTCATATGAACTTGACCAATCTACCCGAGGATTTAGTTTTCAAAAAAAAGAACCGCTAGATATGCGGTTTGACCAGAGTCAGCCGGAAGACGCGAAATACATTTTAAATAACTACGACGAAGAAAGATTAAGAAAAATTTTTGAAGACTACGGAGAGGAAAAGTTTAGTCGCCAGATAGCAAGAAGGGTGACGAGTGACAGGTTACGGGTGACTGGGGGTATAAAACACACCCATGAGTTATATCAAATTATCCAAGATGCCTTACCAAAACCGGTTAAACATAAGGCAGACGACAGTGCTAGAAGAATATTCCAGGCTTTAAGAATAGCAGTTAACCATGAATTAGCTTCGCTCGAGGAATTTTTACCTAAAGCATTCGACATTTTAAACCCAGGCGGCAGGCTAGTAATAGTAAGCTTCCATTCTTTAGAAGACAGGCAGGTAAAACAGTATTTTAACAGTTTAACAAAAGGATGTGTTTGTCCAATAGATTTCCCTCAGTGTGTGTGCGGTAAAAATCCGCAAGGAAAATTATTAACTAAGAAAATTGTTACGGCTTCCGAGCAAGAATTGTTAGATAACCCAAGGTCTAAGCCGGCAAAATTAAGAGCAATAGTTAAATTATAACTGATTATTGATAATTAATAACTTATAACATCCGCCAAAAGCTCAAAAGGGAGCATTTAGGCGGATCCGCCTCTGGCGGAAAAAACCAAAATAAAAACAAAAAATATATGATAAAAACAGACGTTTTACAAAATTTATTTCTTCAAACTCGCCCACAACTCTCCGCATCTAAAAGAAATTTTGGCGTAGAGCAACAAGCCAGGCCTTGGCTAGTTTACGCAGTAATCGCGGTTAATGCAGCCTTACTTTTAAGCTATTTATTGGGAGTTAATGCAAGGGCTTCTACTGGGTACGAAATAAAAGAAATGCAAAAGCAAGTTTTAAAATTAAACGAAGAGCAAAAGGCTCTTAATTTAAAACTTTCTGAGGCCACAGCTATTTCGGTATTAACTGACGATTTTTCTAGAAATGGTTTTGTGCAGGCCGGCGCGCCGATTTTTGTAACAATGCAGGCTCCTGCTACCGCAATGAAATAATATTCACGGATAGACGAATTACACTGATGACACAGATACTATGATAAAACGGGTTCATAGATGGGGTTGTAATAAGAATCTGTGGAATTTGTGGTATCCGTGTATTTGTGAATAATAATCTATGGCGCTACGAAAAATAAAAAATCCATTAGACACAAGAAGCAGTTTATTGGCTGCTTTTTTTATACTGTGTTTTTTTGTAATTTTACTTCGGTTGGCTAATTTGCAAATTTTGCACGGCTCAGAAAACAAAAGCAAGGCGGAGTCACAAAGAAATATGGTATTAAAGCTTTTGCCTACCAGAGGTGAAATAAACTTAGTTGAAAGTTCAACGCAGCAACTTTTGCCGGTAGCTACCAACATAGAAAAACCTTTGGTTTATGGTGTGCCCGCGGATGTGCAAAATCCGGTTTTAGCTGCCGCAAGCCTTTCTGCAATTTTAAATGTAGATCAAAATGAGTTGTTAACTAAGTTAGCTAACAAGCAAAAAAAATATGTAGTTTTAAAAAAACAGTTAAGCGAGGAAGAAGTAAATAAAATTAAGGAGCTTAAATTAAGCGGTATTTTTTTTGACGGCGAAGGTTTTAGGTTATACCCGCAAGGCAATTTGCTCTCGCAGGTTTTGGGTTTTGTAGGGTATAAAGGCGACACAAAGCAAGGGGTTTATGGTCTTGAAAGTTATTTTGAAAGCGAACTTTCCGGCAAAGAAGGTCTGCTTAAGCAAGAAGGTGATATAAGCGGCGCTTGGATATTTGGTGGAAACAGGCAAATAGAGGAAGCTAAAGATGGCGACTCTTTAATTTTAACTATAGACAAAAATATTCAGTACGAAGCGCAGAAAGTTTTAAAAGACACTGTTGAAAAAAATGAAGCTGACAGCGGAACCGTAATTATTGCGGACCCAAAAACCGGCAAAATTTTAGCCATGGCTGGGTTTCCGGATTTTGACCCAAACAAATTTAACGAAGTAACCGACCCCGCTGCCTTTAACAACGAAGCCACGAGCGGCGTGTATGAACCGGGTAGCGTGTTTAAACCTTTAACCATGGCCGCGGCAATAAACGAAGGTAAAATTACACCGGACACCACTTTTGTAGACGAAGGGTTTGTTAAAATAGACGACAAAACCATAAAGAATTCAGACCCAAAGCCTAGAGGATTGCAAACAATGACTCAGGCGTTAGAGGAGTCTTTAAACACAGGTTTAATATTTGCCAAAGACCAAATCGGTAACCAAAAGTTTTTAGAATATGTAAAGCGTTTTGGTTTTGGCGAAAAAACCGGTATTGAATTAATGGAAAAGAAGGGGAATTTAGACAACTTAAAAGCAAATATTAATGTAAACTATGCGACTGCAAGTTTTGGTCAGGGTTTAACAGTAACGCCTATTCAGCTAATACAAGCTTTTTCGGTTTTTTCTAATAGCGGAAAAATGATAAAACCCTATATTGTGGCAAGTAAAATTTCACCCGAGGGGCAAAGGAAAGACATAAAACCTACTGTGGTTAGGGAAGTAATTTCTCCTCAGACCGCTAATACAGTTACCGCAATGATGGTAAATGTAGTAGAAAATGGCCATGGCAAAAGAGCCGGGGTGCCCGGGTACTATATTGCAGGTAAAACTGGCACAGCTCAAGTGTCGAGACAAAATGGTCTTGGTTATGAAGAGAATGTTAACATTGGTACCTTTATAGGTTTTGGACCGGTGGAAGACCCGAGATTTTTAATGCTGGTTCGTGTAGACAAACCTAAGACGGTCAAGTTCGCGGAAAGTACGGCTGCGCCGGCTTTTGGACAACTTGCACAGTATCTTTTAAACTATTATCAGGTACCACCGACAAGAGAAATAAAGAAGAAATGACAAAATTGACATAATCGACGGAATTGACAAAATTAGGGGCACAACTGCAGTGTAATTATGTCAATTTTTTAAATTATTCCCGCCTGCCAAAATTAGTCTTTTTACATCGCCGACTTATGACTATCAATAATCTTTTATAAGATAAACATTTGGCGGGCAGGTAAATTTTGTCTATTCTGGCGGCGACGCTTGCTAAAGCCAATAAAGTTTGTTAATATCAACAAAACATTATTAAAAAATTCTTGTGCCTCAAAAAATATTTAAACAACACGTTGAATTACATTCCCATTTGGGTTCAGCCGTACATCCTTCCATACTGTGGGCAATTTCCCATAGGCAAGGTATAAAACTTCCTACTAAAAGCTATTGGGAGTTTGAAGATATGATAACTATGACGGGGGAAGAAAAAAATAAAAATCTTGACCAAATGGACAAGAATTTTTTTCATTGGACAGAGCTTATTCAGTCTTCGCCGGAAGCTATAGAAGAGTCGGTTAAAGGCACTATTGCCGGCGGGTTTAGAAAAAGTAATATTGTACTACACGAACTTAGGTTTAACCCTATGAAACGTAACCGCGGGGGCGAGAGGGATTTAGACCATATTATTTTTTCCGGACTTTGGGGCGCGCAAAAAGCAACTTTGGAATACCCTCAGGTGAAAGCGGGAATAATTTTAATGATGGGCAGAAGTTTAAGCTTTAGTCAGAACGAAATTATTACTAGCAAAGCTATAAAATATAAGCACGAAGGCATAATTGGTCTAGATATTGCAGACCCTGAAAGAAAAACTTTTTCTATGAAAAAGCATAAGGTCTTGTTTGAAAGAGCCAGAGAAGCGGGTCTTGGTGTTACAATACATACCGGCGAAGCAGGTTCGCTCGATGAGCTTAAATATGTAGTAAGGGAAATAAAGCCAAACCGAATAGGGCATGGTATTTTGTGCGTAAAGGACAAAAAGCTTATGGAAGATATTGTCGCAAATAATATTACTTTGGAAATTTGTCCTACTTCGAATCTTCGTAATAGCGTAGTTAAAAATGTTACTGAACTAAAAAATATTATTCACACTTTGTTAAAGCATAGCGTAAAGTTTACTATAAATACCGACGGTCCTGAAATGTACAAAAGCAATATTGTTCACGAAGAAGAATTTTTGTTAAAAAATGGTATACTTACCCAAACTCAGCTAGACCAATGCACCAAATGGGCATTTGAAGCCAGCTTTATAAAATAAAACCTTATGCTCTACTGTACTAGTACGCTAAAGCAAAAGGGTTAGGCGAAAATGAAATGAATTGAGCGCGGCAACCAAGGTTGGTTGCCGCGCTCTTTGATGCGTTACTTGGGCCGGGGCATTTCCATATACCCCAGTTTTTTCCACTCTGGTGGGAGTGGGTTGCTTACGAAGCGGAATCCGCCATTGCTTTTTGTGCTGTGCTCGACCAGCCAAATCACGGCGGGGAGATCCCTATCTCTATTGGTCGGTTCGTCGTGACGTGGTTTTTCCCCTATGGGAAACTGGTTCCGATGGAACACATGCCACCGCTTAGTTCCCCACCCTTTTTGAGGCCTGAATTCTTTGCCGACTGGCACAGCCCAACAGCGTTGTTGGGATTCGTCCGTGCAAGCGATCAGGAGAATTTTGTCCCCACGATCTTCCGCCGAGGTTACAAAACCCTCGGTAAGCCCCGAAGTGTTTTTCGGTTGCTCGGTTTGGGCGAACAGTCCGCCCAGAAAAAAACAAAAAGACGCGATCAGTTTCATAGCGTCCTCCTCGCAAGGAGTTTAACAGTTATAAAGGTATTTTACAAGGGTTTTTTGTTTGGTTTGGTAATTATTATTATGCCAAAAAATAGAGGGATAATTGCTAGTAGTTGCCACGGAGTAGGGGACTGGCGTAAAAATAAGTAGGCAAAAAATATTGTAAACAAAGGGCCAATGCAGGTTATGGCGTTAGCTTTAACTACCGGAATGCGGTGAATAGATTCCAGCCATAAAACTTTAGAAAGGCCAAAGAGCAA
Source organism: uncultured Candidatus Saccharibacteria bacterium (assembly GCA_964484145.1). Lineage (GTDB taxonomy): Bacteria > Patescibacteriota > Doudnabacteria > UBA920 > UBA920 > JAEUSF01. The sequence continues at coordinate 57,333 of CAZAED010000003.1, forward strand.
AATGCCGTTTATGGCTAATAGCCACCAACTACTGGCTATTTGAGGTAATGTAAAGCCTTGGTTTAACAAAAAAGCCGAAAGTAGTATGACCGGAAAGCTTATAGCAGTCCGCAGAAAAATTATGGTGTAACTGCTCGCGGTTTTGCGTGCTCTTTGCTGAAAAATATTGCCAATGGGGGAAAGTGCGGTTGAAGCTAAAAGCAGTAAATCGCCTTTGTTAACGTGCGAGCTTTTTGGTAAAAGTAAAATTAGCGCGCCTATTAACATAAGTATGGCGCCAAAAATATGTTTGCTGTCTAAATATTCTTTTTTCCAAACATTAAATACCAAATAGCTAAAGAATATTTCCATTTGAAGTATTACAGCCGCGTTGCCTGCAGTGGTGTATTTAAGTCCTATAAACTGTATAAAGTAAGAAAGTATGGAAATAAAAAAAGCGCCCCAAAATACGTCTATTAAAGTGCGCTTAACAAAAATTTGCGACCAAAGTTTTTTGTAAGTTAATATACCGGCAAAAAATACAGAAGCGGTTAAATAGCTTAAGGCTAAAGACGCCAGCGGTTTTAAATTGGTAAATGACAGAATGGTTATAACAGGAAAAAGACTCCAAAGTATAGCCTCGGAAAGTATGTAAATTTCGCCTTTGCGGGATTCGGTCATAAAAGTTTACGAAGTACGAATGGGTACGAACATACGAATATAAGTTAGCGGCAGTTATTTTTGTTTCGTAAGTTCGTAAAATTTCGTACTTCGTAAATTATTGAAATGTAATTACCACAATTTCCGGGTTGTTGCCAACGCGCTGGGGAGGGCCCCAAACGCCTGCTCCGGTTGTTGTATATACTTGGGTTTTATTTAAACTGTTAAGGCCAGTATGGAACTTGCCGTAAATTTTTTTGGTTATGTAGTTTAACGGCCAGACTTGACCTAAGTGGGTGTGGCCGGAAAGTTGCAGGGAAATGCCGGCTTCTGCCGCAACGTCTATATGAGAAGGCTCGTGCTTAATAAAAATACTCGGCTTTAATGAGTTTATTTTTAAATTTTTAAGTACGCCCTGCTCTTGTTCTTTTCTATGCGCCGCGCCAAAACCTACGCCAATAATTTGTACCCCGTCTACTTCTACCATCTCGTTGTTTAAAACTTTAATCCCAGCTTTGTGGAGCGCGTCAAAAAAAGGTTTTGGG
>CAZAED010000004.1:0-19083 GCA_964484145.1 uncultured Candidatus Saccharibacteria bacterium
CCCAACGGATAAAAGTTACTCTAGGGATAACAGGCTGATCTTCTCCAAGAGTCCATATCGACGAGAAGGTTTGGCACCTTAACCACAAATCGGGGTGCTAGGACAGTAATGTCCTACTGTGTGTCTTTCAACCGTCTATCTCGAAGTAAAGCTCGAGATGATAAATTATGAAAGAAAATAAATTCGGCTTATAACGGTGAACCCGTAACCAACTTTTGGAAAATTTACAAGTTGGACGGCGATACCGTGGGAAGTCATTGTAATGTAAGATTTATGATTTTTGATGTAAGATTTAGTACTGCAACTGCAGTTTAAATCCTAAATCTTAAATCTTATATCCTAAATTACGATTGACCCCGTAACGACTGATTCGAAAGAAGAGATCCTTAATACATCATTTTGATGTAAAAGGGATAACACGCCGACGCTTGTCACAAAAAGGTAGACCATGACCCATTATTTGGGTCTAAAGTCACCGACAAGATGAAGATATAGTCTGCACCATAAGTAATTATGGAATTATGTACGATGTCGGCTCATCGCATCCTGGGGGTGAAGAAGCTCCCAAGGGTTCTGCTGTTCGCAGATTAAAGCGGTACGCGAGCTGGGTTCAAAACGTCGTGAGACAGTTTGGTCCTTATCTGCTGTGGGTGTACGAAACTTGAGTGGGCGCATCTCTAGTACGAGAGGACCGAGATGCATAGACCTCTGGTGTACCCGTTGTCCTGTCCAGGGCATGGCGGGGTAGCTAGGTCTAGTTAGGATAAGCGCTGAAGGCATATAAGCGTGAAGCCGTCCGCAAGACTAGGTTTCGAGTATGCAATTTATTGTATACACAGGTTCGCGGAAGACTACCGCGCAAATAGGTTGCAGGTGTAAGGCTAGTAATAGCTTCAGCCGAGCAATACTAATCAACCGAAATGTTTTAATTTAATCCCGCCAAAATTTTTGTTCGAAAATTTTGCGGATGAATGTACTTTTAAAACCATCAATTTTTTTACCTAGGATTGGCCATATATAAATATGGCCCATCCACGTTGTCTCCCCTATATGGGGCCCCCAAAAATCAGGAGCGCACCTAATATATTTTTATAGTTTTAAAAAATATATTAGGGAGCACGGATTTTTGGGGAGAGGAGCAGTTTACGAAGTGTATGAGTCCTAATTGAAAATTAGGACGAAAGCACGGAGTAAAGTGCGACGACGTGGGTGACATTTCCGGCGTGGTCCGACCCGATCCCATCCCGAACTCGGAAGTCAAACGCGCCTGGGCCGATGATACTACCGCGAATGCGGTGCGGAAAGTAGGTAGTTGCCCTCTATATAAAAAGTCTTACTAAATCAGTAAGGCTTTTTTATTTATCCTCTTTATACTAAACGCCATATACTATATTCTAAATAATATGTTTTTAGCCTTTTTAATAGTTTTTTTAATATTTACAATTTTACTTTTATTTATAATAACAAGCGCCTTTTTTGGTTTTGTTAGAACACGGGTGCCGTTTGTGCCTACGGGCGATAGCGATGTAGAATTTATTGCAAAGGAGCTAGGCATTACATCGCGTGATGTTTTTTACGAACTCGGCAGCGGCAATGGCAAAGTATGTTTTGGTTTAGAAAAGCTAACCGGCGCAAAATGCGTTGGCTACGAACTTACCCGCTGGACATATTTGTGGGCAAAAATTAAAGCTTTAATTATTGGTTCAAAATCTAAATTCTATAGAAAAGATTTTTTTAAAGAAGACTGGAGTAAAGCCACGGTAATATATGGCTATTTATATCCGCCTTTAATGTATAGAATAAAAGAAAAATTCTTAGAGGAATGTAAGCCGGGGACTAAAGCCATAATGCGAGATTTCTTTCTGCCTGGACTTAAACCAAATGTAGTATATAAACGGCCAAATGACCATGAAATATATGTTTATATAAAAGTGTAGATAATTTATTTAGAATATTTAATTAAAATAACCCTTAAATAAGGGTTATTTTAATTTATCCACAAAATATGTAGAAAAATATTTGACAAAAAGAATATATTAGCTTACACTTGCAATATATTCTTTTTGTCATCCTGAGCGAGTCCGCCGGGGCGGACGAGTCGAAGGATCCCTTAGTATATAGTTTAACCTCTCTGTCCCTGTGGGACATCTCTCCAGGAATTGCCGGCCTGCCGGCAGGCAGGGAGAGAAAAATATTGTAAAGTCTATGGAAATTCAGGTTATTTTAAAAAACTTTGGGCTAAGTGAAAAGGAAATTGCGGTATATTTAGCTTTAGTGGAGCTGGGGCCTTCTTCTGTGCGCGACATTTCTGCTAAGTCTAAGGTTAACCGTGGCACGAGTTACGACATTTTAAAATCACTTATTGCCTTAGGTATAGTTAGTTATTACAATAAGGAATCCAAACAATACTTTATAGCTGAGCAGCCGGAAAAATTACTTTCCGCCATTGACCAAAAAAAAGAAGACTTAGAAGAAGTAAGAAAGAACATTGCAGACTCTTTGCCGTTAATAAAAACCCTGTTTGAAAAACAGGGAGGCAAACCTGTCGTGAAATTTTACGAAGGCAGTAAAGGCGTAAGACAAATTTTTGAAGATGTTTTAGAAGAAGTGTTGTCCACGGGTGATAAAACCTATTACCTTTATTCTTCTGCTACGGCTGAGCACAGGAAAAATGTGTACGGGGCAATGCCGGATTTTAGCGAGAAAAGAATTAAAAAAGGCATTAAGGTTAAAATTATTTCTTTGGGCGAGGGTGGTAAATTGGCAGGACTCGATGAGAGAAAAAATATGCCTTCCGCTTCCAGTGAATTAAAGGCCACGCACGAAATAATTTACGCCGGAAAAATAGCTCACATTAGCATAGACCAAAACGGCGAACCTGTAGGAGTAGTTATACAAAACGAAGAAATTTATAATATGCAGAAAACTATATTTGATTACAACTGGCAGCAGTTGTAATTTCTACTAAATACTAAAATAACTAAATACGAAAAGTGGAGTTGCTAAGTTTAGTATTTCGTCCCTTTCGTATTTAGTAGAGGCGAATAGCTATGTGTGGAATTGTCGCTTACATTGGAAATAAACAAGCATTGCCGGTCCTTTTACAAGGACTGCGTGATTTAGAATACCGCGGTTATGACTCTGCTGGGGTAGTGGTTTTAGACGAGGGTAAATTTAACCGTATAAGGGAAGTTGGTAAAGTAGACAAGCTTAGTAAAAAAATCGGCGAAGAAAAAATGCATGGTAGCATTGGCATAGCTCACACTCGTTGGGCAACGCACGGTGGAGTTACGGAGTTTAACGCGCATCCGCACATAGTTAACAACGAACTCGCGGTTGTTCATAACGGCATTATAGAAAACTACCGCGAGCTTAAGGAAAAAATATTAGACAAAAATTATGAGTCAGAAACCGACACTGAAGTTTTAGCTAAGTGGATATATCAGAATTATAAAGGCGATTTAGCCCAGGCTGTTAGGGAATCTTTACTTGCTGTTAGGGGTACCTATGGCATAGTAGTTATGCATAAAGACCATCCGCACCAACTTGTTGCGGCGCGCCTTGGTAGCCCCTTAGCTATTGGTTTTGCCGACAGTGAATACTATATAGCTAGTGATGTAACTCCAATGCTTCCGTATACTAAAAAAGTAACCTTTTTAGACGACGGTGAGGTTGCTAGTATAAATGGCCCGTCTCGACTTGGTGAGTCCGGAGGACGAGCCGAGGCGGGCGATGGACTTAAGATAGTAAATTTGCGTGATCAAATAATTCAAAAACCTATTACCGAAATAGACTGGGATTTGCAAACAGCGCAAAAGGGTGGCTTTGAGCATTTTATGCTAAAGGAAATTTTTGACCAGCCCACTGTTTTTGAGGACGCTTTAAGAGGCAGGCTTGATATGGAAGAAGGTACGGCTAAGCTTGGTGGCCTGAATATGACTTTAGAGCAAATGGCTTCTGTAAACCGGGTAATAATAATTGCCGAAGGTACGGCCAAGCTTGCTGGGCTTATTGGGAAATATGCTTTTGAGCGGCTGGCTAATTTGCCCGTAGAAGTAGACTCCTCTTCTGAATTTAGATACCGTGACCCAATTGTAAATAAACATACTTTGGCTTTTGTAATTTCTCAGTCCGGTGAAACAGCCGACACTTTAATGGCCGTTCGTGAAGCTAAACGAAAGGGTGCGTTTGTTAGAAGTATTGTAAATGTTGTTGGTTCTACAATTGCAAGGGAAACAGGCGCCGGTACTTACATTCACGCCGGGCCCGAACTTTCTGTGGCTTCCACCAAAGCTTATAGCAATATGATAGCCATACTTATGCTTTATGCTTTAGAGTTTGGTAGGTTAAAGCATACCTCGCTGGCAACAGGGCAAAGAATGCTTCAGGCGCTTTTAGAAATTCCGGAGAAGATGAATACGGTATTAAAGCAGAGTGATGAAATTAAGAAATTAGCAGAAATTTATAGAAATTATCAGAATATATTATTCATCGGTCGCGGAGTTAATTACCCGGTTGCCTTAGAAGGCGCGCTTAAACTAAAAGAAATTTCCTACATTCATGCCGAAGGTTTTGCGGGCGGTGAACTTAAACACGGGCCTTTGGCATTGGTAAGTAAAGACGTACCAGTAGTAGCAATTTTGACCAAAAACCAACTCTATGAAAAAATGAAAAGTAGTATTATGGAAGTAAGGGCTAGAGGCGCACGTACCTTAGTAATTGCAAGCGAAGGTGACACGGAAGCAAAAGAGGTGGCTGATGATATTATATATGTGCCAAAGACAATGGAACTCTTAGAGCCGCTACTTAATACCATCCCTTTACAATTATTTGCGTACCATATGGCAGTGGCTTTGGGTAGAGATGTAGATAGACCGAGAAACTTAGCTAAATCAGTAACTGTAGAATAATTTTTATGAAGGCTCTAGTTTTCGATAAATCAAAATACGACTGGGAAACATCGCGCGGGTTTGAGCTGGTAGATATACCCGAGCCTGTTTTAGACGAGGGGAAGAATGCGGCCGATGCTAATTATGTAATTATGAAAGTGCATTATGCCGGGCTTTGCGGGACGGATAGAGGTATTTGGAACAGGCAGGCTTTTAGGGATGCAATACTTCATTCTATAGACGCGCAAAATCAAAGTGTGTCATCCCGGGCAGTAGCATCCGAGACCCGGGATCCAGAAAAAAGCAAAGAACTGGATTCCGGCTCGGAGGCCGGAATGACAAACAGACCTTATCGAATTATTGGTCACGAGTTCTTTGGAGAAGTAATTAAAGTGGGAAGCAAGGTCAAGAATGTAAAGGTGGGAGACTTTGTTTCTCCGGAGTCGCATGTTGTTTGCAATGAATGTTACCAGTGCTTGCGTGGGCAAAAGGAAGTTTGTACGAATGAAAAGATTTTAGGAATATCGCATGATGGAGGTTTTGCGGAGTTTGCAAAGGTGCCTGCTCATATACTTTGGAAAACAGACACCGGAAAAATTAGGCCGGAAATTGCTGCTATGCAGGAGCCGTTTGGCAATGCTGTTCACGCGGGAAGTAAGGTAGATTTAAAAGACAAAACCGTGGCAATATTTGGACTTGGGCCCATAGGGATGTTTTTAACTTTGGTTGTACGTGGCCTTGGTGCCAAACTTATAATTGGCGTAGAGCCAAACCCAATTGCAGCCGAAATGGCGCATAAATTAGGTATCGATTTCGTGATACCTCTTAAACCATCGAAGGATAATAATAAACCATATACTCACGATTCAAACGTGACAGATGAAATAAAGAAAATAACTGGTGGTGTTGGCGTAGACGTAAGTTTTGAAATGGCTGGGTTTAACTCATCGGTCAACAACTGTTTGTATGCTACGCGCAGGGGCGGCGAGATTGTTTTGTTTGGCATTAAGACCGGAGACTTTACGCTAGAAGATTATAACCGCCTTATAGTACATGGTTTTACTTTTCACGCAGTAATTGGCCGTCAGCTTTGGCAAACATGGGAAACCACGCGCAAACTTATGGAAGACACTTCTACCGGTGTTCAAGAAAAACTTTTTAATATAATTCTAGACCAAGGCCACGGCACAATTCTGCCAATTGCGGAATACAGCAAAGAAAAGTTTGAAGAAATGATGCAAAAACATCCTAAATTTTTAATTCAGTTCTAAAATAAAAAATATGCAAAATAACACAATTATTATTTGGTTTGTCGTCCTAGCCATATTATTTATTATCATGTATTGGAAACAGTCAGCTTTGAGCAAAGGTTTGCAAAGCAAAAATGCAGAAAGTGCGGTTTGGAAGTTTTATCCTTTTTTAATTATACTTTCGGTTTTACCTTTTATAACTGACGTGATAAAAGGCAAATTTATTATTTCTAAGAATTGGGTGATATTTTTCAGCATTGCTTTTCTGGTAGCTTTATACAATATTTCAAAAGGCAAAGTTTTGTTGCCTGGTTATTCAAAAAGAGTGGATTTGTTTTTTAAGGTTTTGATTGCATTATTAATACTAGTTCCGATAATTAAATATTTTTACAAATAATATGTATTCCAGTTATAAGAAACAATTTGAAACAGAGCTTTCTGAAATCAAGGAAAGTGGGATGTGGAAAGAGGTGGGGGTTATAGAGGGCAAGCAGGGAGCAGAAATAATGATCAAGAATGACAAGATTGACATGAATGACATGAATAAGGGACAGAAGCACCTGAACTTTTGCGCGAACAACTATCTTGGTCTTGCGTCTAGCGATGAGCTTGCTAACGTTGCAAAGGAAGGCGTGGACAAATACGGCTTTGGGGAAGCTAGTGTTAGGTTTATTGTTGGTACATCTACCATACATAAAGATTTAGAAAGCGAAATTTGTAAGTTTTTTGGGACGGAGGACGCAATTACATATAGTTCTTGTTTTGACGCTAATACCGGACTTTTTGAAACTATTTTAAAGGAAGGCGATGCAATATTTAGCGACGAGCTTAATCATGCCAGCATTATAGACGGCGTTCGATTGTGTAAAGCGGAGAGGTTTAGGTTTAAAAATAGCGATATGTCAGATTTGGAAGCACTTCTTAAAGAAGTAACATCGCGCGAAGTAAAACCAAGGCGAATGCTAATAGCCACAGACGGAGTATTTAGTATGGACGGCATAACCGCAAAACTTTCTGAAATTTGCGATTTGGCAGAAAAGTACGGCGCAATGGTTATGGTAGACGACAGTCATGGCAGCGGAGTGTTGGGACAGCATGGCCGAGGTAGCGTAGAAGGACTTATGGAAAGAATAGATATTTTAACTTCTACTTTTGGAAAAGCCTTGGGCGGAGCAGGTGGTGGGTTTACTGCTGGTCGCAAAGAAATTATTCAGGTTCTTCACCAGCGCAGTAGAACCACTTTGTTTTCTAACAGTTTAACTCCGGCAATAGCCAACGCAGCTTTATATGTACTTAAAAATTACGACAGTAAATTTAACAGTCTTCGCGTTCAGTTAATGCAGAACACTCACTATTTTAGAGCGGAAATGGAAAAATTAGGTTTTACTTTGGGCGGTGACGGCAAACATTCTATAACGCCGGTAATGCTTATGGAAGAAAAAGTAGCTTCCGACATGGCTAAGGCGTTATTTACAAAAGGAATTTATGTTCGGGGTTTTACCTATCCGGTAGTACCAAAAGGCAAAGCCCGAATACGCGTTCAAATTTCCGCGGCGCATACTAAAGAGCAAATGGATAAAGCTATAAAAGCTTTTGAAGAGGTAGGCAAAGAAATGGAGATAATTAAGTAGCATGTAGCAAGTAGTAGGTAGTAAGTAGCCAGCAGAAAACCATTTTGTGTGGCTACCAACTACTCACTACCAACTACTCACTAACATATGAAAAACATTGTAATAATTGGCGGGGGGACTGGGACGTTTACTTTGCTTAATGGCTTACGTAAATTTCCTACAAATAATTCGGTAATAGTGTCTTCGGCAGATGACGGTGGCAGCACCGGAAAACTAAGAAGTTCTTTAGGCATTTTTCCGCCCGGGGACTTACGGCAGTGCCTAGTTGGGCTTTCTTATACCGAGGAACATTTAAAAGAATTGTTTAATTACCGTTTTGAAAAGGGTGATTTGGCCGGTCATACAGCAGGTAACATTATTTTAGCTGCTTTAGAAAAAATTATGGGCGGAGTAGAACCGGCGGTAAGTTTAGCGGGTAAGCTTTTAAATGTACGCGGAGCTGTTTTGCCGGTAACATTAAAGCCAACTTTACTTACAGCGGTTTTAAACAATGGAAAAAAGTTAGTTGGGGAACATAATATAGACCAGCCGAGAAGAGATTTCAGATTTAAGATTTCAGATTTAAGATTGAGCCCGAATCAAAAAGCAAACCCTAAAGCATTAGCAGCTTTAAAGGCGGCAGACGTAATAGTTTTGGGCCCCGGGGATTTGTACACCAGTATACTGCCTAATTTATTGGTAAAAGGCGTAAAAGAAGCAATGGACGCAAGCAAAGCTAAAAAAGTTTTAGTTACAGCGCTTATGACAAAACCGGGGCAGACAGACGGGTTTGATGCAGAAACTTTTGTAGAGGTTACAAACCAGTACTTGGGCAAGAAAAAGTTAGACGCAGTAATAGTTAACACTAAAAAGCCGGACGCTAAAGCGTTGTCTTTATACAAAAAAACCGGTGCCGAATTTGTTAAGCCAGTAGAAAGCATTGAAAAAACTGAAGTCTTATCTGCTGAATTAATATCTAATCAGATACACAAAAAATCTGCTGCCGACAAATTACATAGAAGTATTCTACGGCATGATAGCGATAAACTCGCGCAAATAATTTACGAATTATGATGTCGCCTGCCTGCGGTAGGCAGGGAGTTGAAAATTATGAATAAGATACAAAAAAAAGCAATCGCATCTAAAGGGGTAAAATTTGAAATAAAAGACGGCAAGAAAGTTGTTGGCCGGGCGTTTTTGTATTTGCTCTATAATGGTTTGCACAAAGAGCCATTTGGCCTTTTAGAGGACGTATTTGTAGACGAAAGCTTAAGGGGGCAGGGTTTTGGTACAAAGCTTATTGAAGCTGTTATTAAAGAGGCAAAAAAAAGAAAGTGTTATAAGCTTATAGCTACAAGCAGACACAGCAAACCTGAATTAGTAAAATACTATGCGCGTTTTGGGCTTAAAGTTTGGGGGGTAGAGTACAGGCTAGACTTCTAACTTCTACTAAATACTAAAATTACGAAATACTAAAGCGCTTCTACTGCGTTTTATGATTGTATGCAGGTTTAGTATTTAGTTCCTTTCGTATTTAGTAGAAATCTATGACTAATCAAACAGTGATTTTAGCAGCAGGCAAGGGCACAAGAATGGGTGGTAACATACCTAAGGTTTTGGTAATGCTAAAACAAAAACCTTTAATTTTATATTTACTACACGAACTCGAAAAGATAACGCAGCTCATAAAGCCCGTGGTTGTTGTGGGTTATGAGTCGGAAAAAGTTCAGGGCGTGCTGGGCAATGGCTACACTTACGCTTTTCAAAACAAACAACAGGGCACGGCTCAGGCAGTAATGGCAGCTAAGAATTTTATTAAGGCTGAGAATTTTTTAGTACTCTATGGTGATATGCCATTTATAAAAGCAGAAAGTATAAGAGCGCTTATGAAAGCGCACAGAGAAAACAACGCCAATATTTCTATGTTAACTGCAGTTTCGCCGAATTTTGAGGGGATGTATAAATCTCTTTTGTCGTACGGGAGAATAGTTAGGGGTTCGGAAAATAATATAACTAAAGTTGTTGAATATAAAGATGCAAGCGAAGAACAAAAAAATATAAAGGAAATAAACCCCGGCATATATATGTTTAATACCAGATGGTTTTTTGCACATGCTGGTAAAATTGGCAACCAAAACGCCCAGAACGAATACTATTTAACCGACATTGTAGAAGTGGCAATAGAGCACGGCGAACATGTAAATAATTTACAAGTAGACGCCAAAGAGGTTATAGGTATAAATAGTAGGGAAGATTTGGAATTAGCCGAAAAGTTAGTTTAAAAAATGACTTGCAAAAATGACGGCCGTCATTTATAGTAGTCATGTATGCCAAACAAGTACGGAACATTAATGGGGAGTTTACTCGAAGCCATAGGAGAGGCTACGGGTTTTTTTGAATGGCCCCCGCCCCAAACTGTGGCTTGGGCTTGGAAGCAGCATAGAAATAAAAGAGCATTACGCAACGCGGTTTATAATTTAAAGCGTAAAGGCTTGTTAAAAATTGTAAACAAGCAGGGTAAAAAGTTTTTGGAACTTACAGCTAAAGGAGAAATAGAAAAATTAATGTCACTTGCAAGTATTGAACGCCCGACTAAGTGGGATGGTCAATGGCGAATAATGATTTTTGATATTCCGGAAAGCTCGAGAGAAAAAAGAAATTTGCTTAGAAGCTTATTAAAACGAAACGGCTTTTATAAACTTCAGGCGAGTGTTTTTATTAGCCCGTATCCTTTGAACAAAGAAGCAATCGCCTACTTAAGGGAAACACGGCTATATGAATTTATTCGTATTATTAGAGCAAACGCAATAGATGACGACAAGGATTTAAGAAAAAAATTCAGTCTTATATAAATGACGGCCGTCATTTATATAAGACATTGAGTGTTTTGAATATTTAAATAAAAGGGGATATCATACCTTTTGACCGCTAGAGTAAGCGGTTTTTTGTTTGTTGACGTATTAAAGTATGATATTGTATGATAGTATCATACGAGGGTAGATGAGGGAGCCTAAGGCTATGCACTTAGGCACCGCCATCTGCCTTAGTTTTTTAAGACAGAAGGTGTTCTTGGTTAGTGTATTGGGCGTTAATCTTTGCGAGGCAATTTGCGAGGGTGAAGAAATTTTTTCTCTCCCAAATTGCCTTGCCTTGGTTCTATCCCAAGACATCAAGGCAAGGACACCCTTTCAAATCTCAAACGGAGGGGTGATGCAAGTTCAGACAGAAAAGGTGTCTCATGTTAGTTAATTTCAGCGCTCAAGCGCAGAAACTCGCTCCGGTATCCTACGCTTCGCTTGTGCGTGCAAAGGCGAATGCGAAACGCAAGTTCGGAAATAAGGTCATTCACTTGACCATTGGGGCACCTGACCGTCCCAGCCCACGTCCTATTCGCAAGAAGCTTGCGAAGTCCGTCATGGACTACCGCAAGTGGCTTTATCCGCTCCCTGCGTCAGGTTCGGCTCGCCTGCTAAGACGAGCATATGATTATTTGTGGCGAAACGACCGGGTTACGGTCGATCCGGATACTGAAATTGTGGCTACGAGTGGCTCTCGTATCGGGCTCATTTCTTTGATGCTTGCGCTGAAAGGTCCTGCACTTCTGCCCAACTGGGGCTACGGTGCGTACAGGACTGGTTGCATTCTGGGAAAGGTGCCCTACACCTTTTACGAATGCGATTTCGGTGTCGACCAGTTTGAAGCAATTAAAACGTCCTACGAAAAGGCAAAGCGAAAGCCCAAGTTCGTTGTGGTTTGTTCGCCGGGTAACCCTATTGGAAACGTCAACGACGCAGAGTTCTTTCGCGGTTTAATAGCCTGGGCGAAAGAAAACAACGTCGTGGTGATTTCCGATGAGGCGTACCGTCGCACTGTCTTTGACGGAATTAAGGCTCCCGGATTGCTTGAGTTTCCGGGTGGCAAGGAAGTCGGGGTCGCTGTGTTCACGCTTTCTAAGACCGTTCATATGGCAGGCGGTCGTGTCGCTTTTGTTGCTGGTAACAGCGACGTCTGCGATGCGCTTAAGCGTGTCTATACCCCTCTCTCCTATGGCATATTCGATGCCATGCAAGATGCGGCAGTGGTCGCGCTTGGTGCCGAGTACGATGACTACCCGGTTCGCACGGCTGCTGAGTATCAGAAGCGTCGCGATCTAATCTGCGACATTTTTGATGTTTACGGTCTGGAGTACTGGAAACCACAGGGCGGAATGTTTGTATTGCTCAAGATCCCCAAAAAACTCCAGAAGCTCGGATCGATTGAAGTTGTTGCGCGTATGCTTGAGGCTGTTGGGGTCGAAGTCACGCCAGGTGAGTTTTTCGGTCCGAAAGGCAGAAAGTTCTTGCGGGTTGCGTTGGTTCAGCCTGAAAAGGTTATCCGACCAGCCTGTCACAAGATCGGATCTTTCCTCCAGGCTGAAGCTGCTTAGTCAGTTCACTGAACAATCACGGCGGGCGGCAGACGGGTATTCATACCTGTTTGCCGCCCAAATTTCTTTAAATTTTTTTAAATGTATGATAATATCATACTATACAAACTTACAATTTTATTTTATCTTCATCGGCAAAAAGCTGGATCCCGGCTCGGAGGCCGGGATGACACAACAAAATGAGCAGAGAAAGACTTACAATTACATTACAGGAAGACGTGCTAGAAGCTTTAGACGCTACTATAGACGGACAAAGGCTTAGAAACAGAAGTCACGCTATAGAGTACTATTTGTCCAAAGCTTTGGGGAAAAAAGCTTTAAAGGTTTTAATATTGGCCGGAGGAAAACCGGTTTATTTTGAAAGTGAAAAAAAGAGTTTGCCAAAAGCTATGGTTAAAATAGCAGGCAAACCGCTTTTAGAACACACTTTGCTTAAACTTAAGAACGCAAAATTTAGTGAAGTTATAATTTCTATTGCCGAAGGCGGCGAGGGTATAAAAGAATATTTTGGCGACGGACATAATTTTGGTTTGCATATTAGCTACTTAAAACAAACCAGCAAAATTCAAGGCACAGCACAGGCTCTGGTTCAGGCAAAGGAAGTTTTAGGCAGCGGTAATTTTTTACTACTTTACGGCGATGTACTTTCCGACGTGGACTTAACCGATATGATACAATTTCATAGCCAAAACAAGCCTTCAGTTTGTACAATGGCTTTAACTTCCACAGAAGCTGTAAATATGTGGGGCTTAGTTAAAATGCAGGGCAGTAGAGTCGTGGACTTTGAAGAAAAACCCGCAAATCCAAAAACCTTTTCAAGGTTAGTTAATGCCGGCATTTACTTAATGGAAAATGAAATTTTTAAATATATAACATCTAGTTCGGTTAAATTAGAGAGCGACGTTTTTCCCCGTTTGGCCGAAGAAGGAAAGCTTTACGGATATTTGCACGAGGGTATGTGGTTGGATGTAAGTAATAGCGCAGCGTATAAGCAAGCAGTAAATAAATTTAAATGATTTAAAAGAATGACCAAGAATGACAAGATTTTTTGCATTTCTAATCATGTCATTCATTTAAATCTTGTTCAATTATGTCAATAAAATTTTTTAAATAATTTATTTATTATATGGCGAACAATAAAACACCGAAAAAAATTAGAATTGCAGTTAACGGCCTTGGGAGGATTGGGAGGATATTTTTAAGACAGGCGTGGAATAATTCAAAGTTTGAAATTGTGGCTTTGCATTCACGTAGTGGTCTTGATATGTATGCTCATTTGCTTAAATATGACTCCACTTACGGTGTGTGGGACAAAGAAGTCAGCGTAAAGGGTAATAATCTTATAATTGAAGGCAAAACTTTCCCGTTTGTAGATGGTGACGCGCTTCCTTGGAAAAAGTTAAATGTTGATTTAGTAGTAGATGCTACCGGCCGCTACACCAAAAAAGCCGCAGCAATGGAACATATACAAAATGGGGCAAAATATATGGTTTGCACAGCTCCAATGGACGATGCTGACGAAACTTTTGTATATAAAGCTAACCACGAAAAGTTTGACCCTAAAAACCACAAAATTATTTCTGCCGGCAGCTGCACCACAGTTTGCAGTACTTTAACTATAAAAGTTTTGGAAGAAAATTTTGGGGTAAAGCAGGCGTTTATAAATACAGTTCACGCGTTTACCGGCGACCAAATGCTTATAGACGGCTCACATAAAGACTTGCGTAGGGCAAGGGGCGCGACTCAAAGTATTATTCCAACTTCTAGCGGCGTTTCTAAAACCATAGCCGGACTGTATCCACACTTAAAAGGTAAAATTTCCGCACTCTCGCTCCGGGTTCCGATACCCGACCCTTCGGTGGTGGTTTTAACCGTAGAAACATTAAAGCCAATTTCTCAAGACAAAATAAAAGCAGCCTTTGTTAAAGCTGCAAACGGAGAACTTAAAGGGAATTTGGTTGCCAGTACTTTGCCTTTAGTTTCCGTAGACTTTAAAGGTTCAACCGCAGGCGCGAGTATAGACCTGTACTCCAGTTCCGTGGTAAACGAAAATTTTGCCAATATTTTAGCATGGTACGACAACGAATGGGGGTATGTGGCGCAGACGGTAATGCTGCTTGAGTACTTTTGCAAGAGAATTGGCACGAATGACAAGAATTAAATGAATGACAAGATTGATATGATTAAAAAATCCTTGCAGAGTGCAAGGATTTTTTTTGTAGTGTGCCGATTTATCAGCATCTACAGTTAGCCCATAAATGGGCACGCTACATTACGAGAGTTTTTTTAACAGTTCGTTATGAATTTTGCCGTTGGTGGCCACAATTTCTTTTAAGTTGATTTTTAACAGGTTGCCTTTAAAGTCTGTAAAGGTTCCACCCGCTTCTTGTAAAATAGCTAATGGTCCGCCAACATCCCAAATATGCACATCGTGAGTAACGTAATAATCTATTTGTCCACTCGCTACCATACAGGTTTGCCAGGAAGAGCTGGCTAAAACTCTTAATTTTCTAACATCATCTATTAATTGGTTAAAAGTAATTTTGCCTTCTTTGGGTGAAAGCCAGCCTATTGCGCCAGATGCAGAATTTAGGTCTGAAACGTCTGAAGGTTTAATTTTTTTGCCGTTTAAATAAGCGCCCTTATTTCGCAAAGCAGTGTACATTTGGTTAATAACTGGGTTATAAACCGCGCCCGCAAGGGGACCGTGTTCGTCCCAAACGCCAATGCTAATGCAGGAAAAAGGTATTCCTCGAATATAATTGGTTGTCCCGTCTATGGGGTCAATTATCCAAACTACGTCGTCTTTCTCTAAGCTGGAGCTCCCGAACTCCTCACCTATGATTTTAGCGTTCGGGAAATTTTTTAAAATAGTTTTTCTAATTTGTTTTTCTATCGCTAGGTCAATTTTAGTTACCAAATTGCGCGGGTCGTTGTTTTTTATGCTAACTTTTCCGGCGTTGCCAAAGTGTTTTTTAAACAAAGGACCGGCTTCTTTAGCGGCTTTTAAAGCGACATTTAGATATTTTTGATTGGAATTCATACATCTGATTATACAGTAAAAAATGATATAATAGAAGTGACTTTACTAAATACGAATTTGTACTAATATACTAATTTATATTATCTTGCGTTAGTTTTTTAGAATTAGCATATTCGTATTTATTAGTATTCAGTAAAGATATGCGTATTATTGCCGACTTACAAATTCATAGTAAATATAGCCGGGCGTGTAGCCAGGATTTAACCCCGGCGAATATTTTGACGTGGGCGGACAAGAAAGGGATTAATGTGGTGGGAACCGGCGATTTTACTCACCCTCAATGGCTGATGCTATTAAAAAACAATTTAAAAGAAGCAAAGAGCGGATTATATCAGTTAGACTTAAAAAATAGGAATACAGCCATTCAGTCCGCCGAAGCCTTGGCGAAGGTGGACGAGCACAATCCTAAAGCCTTGTTTATGATAACCGGTGAAGTTTCTTCTATATACAAACAAGGCGACAAAGTCCGCAGAGTTCATAATTTAATATTTGCTCCGAATTTTAATGCCGCTGACCGCATTATCACTGGCCTCGAAAAGGTCGGAGCAAACCTTAAAAGCGACGGCAGGCCTATAATGGGCGTTAAGTGCCCGGATTTGGTAAAAATAGTTAAAGACGCAGACGAAAATGCAGAAGTAATTCCAGCGCACGCCTGGACTCCGCATTTTGGTGTGTTTGGGAGTTTGTCAGGTTTTAACTCTATCGAAGAAGCTTATGGTGACCAGGCAAAATATATAAAATGTATTGAAACGGGACTGTCTAGCGATCCTAAAATGAACTGGCAGATTAGTGGTTTAGACAAGTATTCTTTAACTTCCAATTCTGACGCGCATAGTTTAAGGAAGTTAGGCAGGGAGGCGAATGTGTTTGAAATTGCGGAGAAAGATTTATCGTATAGTTCAATAGTAGGAGCACTTTATAGCAAAGACCCAAAAAAGTTTTTGTATACCATTGAGTTTTTTCCGGAAGAAGGCAAATACCATTTAGACGGGCACAGGGACTGTAAGTTTTCTTGTTTGCCTAGCAAAACCAAAAAACTTGGCGGCATTTGCCCAGTTTGCGGGAAGAAATTGTTAGTTGGGGTTTTAAATCGCGTTGACGAGCTAGCAGATAGAGACTACGGATTTACTCCAAAAAAAGCCATACCGTATAAAAGTATTATCCCTCTAGAAGAAATTATTGCGGAAACTTTGGAGGTTGGAACCCAGAGTAAGAAGGTGGTTATGATGTATGAGAAGATGGTAGGGTCAGTAACGGGTGACGGGTTACGGGTGACAGGTAAGACAAGTGAGTTTGAGATTTTGCTGGATTTAGATGAAAAACAGATAGCCGATATTTCAACACCCGAGATTGCTAAGTCTATAATTCGCGTCCGAGAAGGCAATGTGCATATAGAAGGCGGGTATGACGGAGTGTTTGGAAAAGTTCATATATTTGACGAGCGTGAAAGAGAAAAAGTTTTTCGAAAGCCAAAGCAGGTGGGTTTATTTTAATTGACCAAGATTGATCATAATTAACTAAAATTGACCAAGATTTAATCTTGGTCAATTTTGTTCAATCTAATTTAATTGTGGTCAATTATTCAGCATCTCCTCAATTCTCATAAGCCTGTTGTATTTACAAACTCTTTCCCCTCTGGTGGGACCGACTTTTATCCATTTACTGCCCATTGCAACGGCAAGGTCTACTAAGAAGGTGTCGTTAGTTTCGCCGCCGCCTCGGTGGGAGGGGATGGTATCCAAATTGTACTTTTGTGCAAGTAAGCAGCAGTCTACAGTTTCGGTAACTGAGCCTGCTTGATTGAGTTTTATTAAAATTGCGTTGGCAGCTTTTACATCAATTGCTTTTTGCCAGAGTTTGGTGTTAGTGACTGTTAAGTCATCGGCCACAATTTGCACATTACCAGCTTTAGAGAGTAAATTCGGCCAGTGTTCCCAATCGAATTCTGAAAAGCCGTCTTCATGTGCTAGTATGGGGTATTTTTTAAACCATTCTAAATACTTTTCTGTTAATTCTTCACCAGTTAAAGTTTTATTTTCGCAAGCTAAAACGTATTTACCGTCTTTGTAGAATTCCGAAGCTGCGGCGTCTATGTATATGCCGGCATCTTCTCCTACTTTATAGCCAGCTTTAGTTATGGCTTCGGTAATTATTTGCAAAGGTATTTCGTTGTCTTTGATGCCTTCCGGGGCAAAGGCGCCTTCGTTGCCTACATTAACCGAATAACCTTTTTCCTTTAAAAGTTTTTTGCAGGCCTGGTAAATTTCTTCCATCATACGTACGTTTTCGTGCGCGGACTGGTCTTTGTTTACGGCTAAAGCATATTCTTGCAGGTCAGTTGAGTTGTCCGCATGAGCGCCGCCCTCTATGTATACGACTAGAGGTTTGGGGAGAGTATAGGTGTTAGGTGTTAGGTTATAGGTTTTAGATAGATACTCGTAAAGCTCAAGTTTTTGGGAGTTGGCGGCTGCGCGGCAAACTGCCATAGAAACCCCAAGTATTGCATTGGCTCCGAAGTTAGATTTATTTTCTGTGCCGTCTGCCTCCAGCATTATTTCATCTACGCTGCGTTGATTATTGGCATCTTGCCCAATTAACAAAGGTGAGATTTTTTCGTTTACGTTGCTTACTGCTTTTAGCATGCCTTTACCGCCGTATCTTTTAGCGTCGCCATCAAGCAGTACAAAAGCTTCCTTGCTGCCGGCTGAAGCGCCGTAGGAAACCGATGCCTCGCCAACACTCCCGTCATCTAAGGTTACTGTTACTTCCACGCTCGGCGCGCCTCCTGAGGCTAATATTTCTCGGGCAAAAATGGATTTTATATTGGGCATATAGTAGGTGTCATCCCGGAATTACGAGTGCGGCCGAGTAATATCCGGGATCCAGTTAAAATTTAACTTTATTTCTTAAGTATTTCTGGATCCCGGCTCCCCGGATCGAAGTCCGGGGTAAACTTGGGCCGGGATGACAGAAAAAGTACATAAACATTATAGTTAAAATTGGTAAAAACCGCAAAAATTGCTATAATCCAGTATATGAAATTTTCAGAAAATTTTACCACTTTTTATGTAGTTAGGCATGGTCAGACCGTGGCTAATGCTACAAAAGTAGTGGCAGGGCATTTTGACACCCCGCTTAATGAGGTTGGCGAAAAGCAAGCCAAAGCTAGAGGCGAGGAATTAAAACATATTCATTTTGATGCCGTGTTTTCGTCCGATCTGGTTAGGGCAAAAAAAACAGCAGAATTGGTTAAGTTGAATCGCGATTTGGCGGTTAATACGAAAGAAATTTTACGTGAAAGGTTTTTTGGTGAATATGAAGGCAAGCCGGAAGAAGAGTTTTATAAAAACAATTTAGAAATATTTGAAAAAATCAAGACTTTAGGCGAAAAAGCAAAGCAAAAGCTTAAGTATTATGATACTTACGAAAATAATGAAGAAACAGCCGCAAGGATGTTGACTTTTATTCGAGAAGTAGCTGCCGCATACGGTGGAAAGACAGTTTTAATTGTTAGCCATGGCAGTATTATGCGTTCTTTTTTAATGCACTTAGGTTTTGCGACTTATGATCAATTGCGAGCTGGTTCAATAGACAATCTTGGTTATTTCAAACTTATGAGCGATGGGGTGGATTTTTTTGTTAGCGGCATGGAAGGTATACATATAAAAAATATAGCTTAAAAAAATTATGAAAAAGACTAAAATTATTTGCACATTAGGCCCAACATCGCAGTCCGTTAAAACTATAACCGAAATGGTTAAGGCTGGTATGAACGTGGCTAGGCTTAACTTTTCTCATGGCGACCACGAAAGCCATGCCAGTGTTATAAAAAACATCCGGGCGGTTTCTAAAAAGCTCGGTGTTA
>CAZAED010000004.1:19093-45824 GCA_964484145.1 uncultured Candidatus Saccharibacteria bacterium
GTTACAATAACAATTATTCAGGACTTACCCGGACCCAAAATCCGTGTACTTGAAATGAAAAAGCCGATAGACGTTAAAGTTGGTCAGTCGGTAATTATTGGCGAACATTTTTATTTAGATTTAGATGTTATGAAGTCTATAAGGCCTAAGCAAAGAATTTTAATAGAAGATGGGCTTATTGAACTTGAAGTTGAAAAAATAGCCAAAGGCAAAATTCACTGCATTGCTCTTTCGCCCGGTAAGATACAAAGTCACAAGGGTGTAAATTTGCCTCGTACTAAACTTAAAATTGCTATTTTGGGTGACAAAGATATTGCGGACTTAAAGTTTGGACTTAAAATGGACGTAGATTATGTGGCTTTGTCGTTTGTCCGAAACAAACAAGATGTAATTCAGTTAAAAAAACTTATAAAAAAGTATAACCCAAAAAACTTAACCGCTCCTAAAATAATTGCCAAAATAGAAAAACCGGAAGCAGTAAAGCATTTTGACAGCATATTAAAAGAAGCGGACGCTGTAATGGTAGCTCGGGGAGACCTTGGCGTGGAAATGCCGGAGAACCAGGTACCTATTATTCAAAAAAGTATTATTCAAAAGTGTCTTAAGGCTGCAAAGCCGGTTATAGTGGCCACGCAAATGTTAGATAGTATGATACGTAACCCTAGACCAACTAGGGCAGAAGTTTCTGACGTAGCCAACGCGGTTATAGACCAGGCGGACTGCGTTATGCTTAGTGGCGAAACTGCGTTCGGAAAGTTTCCTGTTAAAACTGTGGCGGAAATGGCCAGAATAATTGAGACAACTGAAAAGTCTTCTTTTTTGCCTCAGCATAAACATTTGTCAGACAAGGTGGTAAATAAAGTTGAGGCTGTGGCAGAAGCGGTATTTGACTTAAGCATGCATACGGACGCAAAGGTTATAGTTGGAGCCACAGAGTCGGGTTTTACTGCCCGCGAGGTCGCGCACGAAAGGCCTTACCACCAACAATTGGTGATGCTTACCCCAAATGAAAAAACTTTACGGCAAATGAATATGATATGGGGGGTACAAGGCTACAAGACGTCTGAGGTAAAAAGTTTCGAAGAGCTTATGGATAATATGATGTCTTTAGTAAAGAAGCAGAAGTTAGTAAAAAAAGGTGACAAAGTAGTTATGGTAACCGGCGAGCCACTCGGACAGAGGGAGAATTTGAATTTGGTGGAGGTAAAGACGGTTTAGATATGTAAGATGTAAGATTTAGGATGTAAGATAAAACACCTAAGCTATGCTTAGGTGTTTTTGTATACTTTTTTTTATTTTTACGCTATAATTTAGGTAAGGAAATTTATCATACTTTGTATGATAAATTATAAAAAGACTTTAAATAATTAGGAAATAAAATATATGAGCGAAAAACGAGAAGAAGCTTTTATTTTGTGGTTTGACGAAATTAGCAAGGGTGATGTGGGTATTGTCGGAGGTAAAAATGCCAACTTAGGAGAAATGTATCAAAATTTAACTAAGGCAGAAAGTAAGCTTTTTCCAGGTGAAAAAATAAACGTACCTTATGGTTTTGCGGTTTCGGCTGCAGCTTACCAGCATTTTATAACCGGAAATACTTTAGACCAAAAAATTAAAGACGCGCTTAAAGATTTAGACACTCACAACATAAAACAATTAGAAGAATGCGGACATAAAGTTAGAAAACTTATTTTAGAATCGGAATTTCCGGAAGATTTGGCTACTCAAATAAAACAGGCTTATCATGATTTAGCAAAAAAGTTAAATATACCAGTTGAAGACTTAGACGTAGCCGCTCGTTCTAGTGCTACGGCCGAAGACTTACCGGACGCTTCTTTTGCCGGACAACAGGAGAGTTATTTGAACGTGCGTGGTGAGTACGAATTACTTGAGTCTATTAAGAAAGCATTTTCATCACTCTTTACCAACCGAGCTATTAGTTATAGACAGGACAAAAATTTTGATCACTTTGAAGTTAAACTTTCGGTGGCTGTACAAAAAATGGCTCGTTCAGACCGTGGCTGTAGCGGAGTTATGTTTACCATAGACACAGAAAGTGGTTTTGAAAAAGCAGTTATAATAAATGGCGCTTGGGGTTTAGGCGAATTTGTAGTTAAGGGTGTGGTAAACCCGGACGAGTTTAAAGTTTTTAAGCCCACTTTAAAACAAGGTTTTAAAGCTATAATTAGCAAAAAACTTGGCACCAAAGAAAAGAAGTTAATATACGCGCACGAAGGTACTGTTCCGACTAAGGAAGCGCCGGTATCAGACCAAGACAGGCACACATTTGTTTTAAACGACGATCAGATTTTACAACTAGCTAAGTGGGGTGTAATTATAGAGGAGCATTACAAAAGGGCTATGGATATAGAATGGGCTTTTGACACTCAGGAAAATCAGCTTTACATTGTGCAGGCCAGGCCGGAAACCGTGCACGCGCATAGAGACGCGGCTATGTTAGAAGAGTTTGTGCTTGAAGATAAAAACGCAAAAGTACTGCTTACCGGTGTGGCAGTGGGCGCGAAAATCGGCCAGGGTAAAGTTAGGTATATAAAAGATGCGTCTAAAATTTCTGAATTTAAGCCGGGTGAAGTTTTGGTTACGGAAATTACCGACCCGGACTGGGAACCTATTATGAAAATTGCTTCGGCAATAGTGACAAATTCCGGAGGCCGTACATCACATGCCGCCATAGTATCTCGCGAGCTTGGTATTCCGGCCATAGTTGGTTCACATACTGCCACAACAGTTTTAAAAGACGGACAGGAAGTTACTGTTTCCTGCGCGGAAGGTGAAGTAGGTAAAATTTACGAAGGCATTGTAAAGTTTAAGGTCAACAAAACCGACCTTACCGGTTTTGTGCCGCCTAAAGTAGACATTAAAATGATAGCCGCAGACCCGGAGTCCGCTTTCTCGTACGCAGCGTTACCTCAAAGGGGAGTTGGACTTTTAAGAGAAGAGTTTGTTATTTCTAATTTTATAAAAGTTCACCCGAACGCGCTTATAGACTTTGAAAAACTTGAAGACAAAGAATTAAAAAAATTAATAGACGACTACACCGTAGGCTACGACAACAAAGTAAAATTTTATGTTGAAAAATTGGCTTTTGGTTTAGCTCAACTAGCTGCCGCTTTTTACCCGTACGATGTGCTTTTAAGATTTAGCGACTTTAAGAGTAATGAGTACGCAAACCTAATAGGTGGCAAACTATATGAGCCAATAGAAGAAAACCCTATGCTTGGCTGGAGAGGCGCTTCCCGCTACCATGACCCGAAATTTGAAAAAGCATTTTCCTTGGAAGTGGAAGCGGTAAAAAAAGTACGCGAGGAAATGGGACTTTATAACTTAAGTGTTATGGTGCCGTTCTGCAGAACACCGGAAGAAGGTAAAAAAGTGGTGGAAATGATAAACAAATACGGCCTGACAAAACGCATTACCCAGGAAGAGCTTAAGAAAAAGAAGAACGGCGACATTGTTGAAGGTATGGAAATTTGGGTTATGGCGGAAATTCCTTCCAACATTTTGCAAGTAGAAGAATTTGCAGCAATTTTTGACGGCTTTAGTATAGGTAGTAACGACTTAACTCAGCTAACTTTAGGTCTAGACCGTGACAGTAAAGACATAGCCTATATTGGCAACGAAAGAAGTCCGTCGGTAAAAAGACTTATTTCTATGCTTATAAAAGACGCTCACGCCTTACACCGTAAAGTAGGTATTTGCGGCCAAGGCCCAAGCGATTTCCCTGATTTTGCTGAATTTTTGGTTAAGGAAGGAATAGACAGTATTTCTATAAATCCGGACACAGTTGTTAAAGCTAATCTTGGTATAAAGAAAGTTGAGGAAGCACTGGGGAGATAGATATTAGAAATTGGAAATTGGATATTAAAAACATCAAAAAATCCCGTCACTTGTGTGACGGGATTTTATGGCGGAAGCGGAGAGATTCGAACTCTCGATCCCTTTGACAGGATGCCGCCTTTCCAAGGCGGTGCACTAGACCACTATGCGACGCTTCCTAATTAGTCTAAGATCTTTGTTAGTTTATCATTTTGGATTTGTTTTGTCGAGGTTGTAGCGCGCCGATTTATCGGCTAAAATAACCTTATAACGCCGATAAATCGGCACGCTACAGGAGACAATGGCAGATCAAGTTATACAAGATATTAAAGATCGTTTGGACATAGCTGAAGTTATAGGCAGCTATATTCCACTAAAAAAAGCCGGCACAAACTTTAAGGGTGCTTGTCCTTTTCATAGTGAAAAAACACCTTCTTTTGTGGTTACTCCAAGCCGTCAGATTTGGCACTGTTTTGGCTGTGGTGAGGGTGGTGACGTATTTTCATTTGTGCAAAAGTTTGAAAATTTAGACTTCGTCCAAACTTTAAAAGTTTTAGCGGACAGAGCTGGAGTAAAGCTGCCCGAATATAGACCGGGCACCAATTTAAAAGAAGATGAAAAAGAACTATTAATACGCATAAATACTTTTGCGGCCAGATTCTATCATCAGACTTTATTAAATTCATTACCTGGAAAAGAAGCTGGGGAGTATTTACTGGCTCGGGGACTTACAAAACAAACTATTAAAGCTTGGCAAATTGGCTTTGCGCCTAACGACTTTCATAGTTTAAGCGAGGCTCTTAAGCTAAAAAAAGTAACGTCAGAACAGGCAATAAAAGCAGGGGTGGTGGTAAAGAACGAGCGCGGCCAAATTTACGACCGTTTCCGTGGTCGTATAACCTTTCCAATTTTTAACTACGTGGGCGAAGTAGTGGGTTTCTCTGCGAGAATATTACCAAAACTAGACGACGGTAAGACCGGTAAATATATTAATTCCCCTGAAACTTTAATTTACAACAAAAGCAAGGTTTTGTTTGGTCTTAATTTCGCCAAAAACCATATTCGAAAAACAGACGAGGTAATTGTGGTAGAAGGGCAAATGGACTGTATTTCCGCTCATCAGGCTGGTTTTACAAACACAGTGGCAAGTAGCGGCACGGCTATGACAATAGAGCATTTAACAACTTTAGGGCGTTTAACAAAAAATTTGAAATTTTGTTTTGATGCGGACTTTGCCGGGCTTAACGCCACAAAGCGCGCGGTAGAACATTTACTTGGGAAAGATTTTAACATTAAGATTGTAGTAATAGCAGGAGCCAAAGACCCAGACGAACTTATAAAAAAAGACCCAAAAGCCTGGGAAAAGGCAGTTAAAGAAGCGCCGTTATTTTTAGACTACTATATAGAAAGGTTGTTTGGAGAAGTTAAGGCTCTAACAATTGAGACGAAAAAAGCTTTGCGTAATGAACTTTTACCCTTAGTAAAAAAACTTAACGACGCGCTTGAACAAGAGCACTACTTAAAACTTTTAGCTAGAAAGTTAGACGCTACGCCCGGTTCTTTAATGGAAGATATGAACAAGCTTGGAGTGGGATATAAAAAACCCGCAGCGCAAAAAACTGTGGCGCAAAACGAAATTGTTAACAACAAAGCAATTTTAGAAACGGAGAAGTTAGTTTTAGGGGGGATGCTTAGTGAGAAAGCTTTTTTACAAAAAGTTTTAAGCGAAGGAGATATTTTAGATTTTAGTTCATCTGAAATAAAAGACCTGGCATTAAGTTTGTTTGAAGGGAATTTAGCGGACAAACATACTTTAAATAGCGTACTTGCTAAGGAGGCAATATTTATGGTAGAATTGCTTAAAGCTGAAAGTGCTTCTACGGACACTTTCCAAAAAGACTTGACAAACGCCTTTTTTGCGTTGCGTGGTAAAGTTTTAAGGCAAAAACAAGCAGAGCTACAAAATAGAATTAGGCAGGCAGAAGAGAAGGCTGACACAGAAACCCTTTCAATTTTACAGAAAGATTTTATGGAAGTAGCTAAGAAAATTGTAAAGTACCAGATTTAATTTTTTTACTTTAATCTTAAATTTTTAATCTAAAATCTAATTTAACATGGCCAAAGTAAAAAAGCTCAAAAGACTTAAGTTTAAGAAGTCTAAGACATCTGCTAAAAGCCCTAAAGGGCATGCAAGCAGAGTTGCGGGGGTTGGAAAAAAGACAAAAAGATTTAAGCCTGAGCGCATAAAAATAAAAGAGCAAAAAAAACTTGTTAAGAAACAAGCTGTTTTTGCTATGCCGGAAGACACTTCGGGTAGCGATATTACAATTACTCCTCAAGAAAAAGAAAAGCGCGTAAAACAGCTATTACTTAAAGGTGTAGAGCGCGGGTTTGTAACCGAAGCCGAAATTTTGCACGCTTTGCCTGACTTTGAAAATAATATTTTGGAAGTTGAAAATGTAATGGGCGATTTGGAAAAGAATGGTGTAGAAATTGTTGACCAAGAAGTTGCTAGTATATGGGAACAGGGTAAAGCGCCGGCCGAAGAAATTAAAGCTGACGAAACAGACAAAGAAAAGAAAGCTCGCGGAAAAAAGAAAAAACAAGAAGAAGCCACAGAACAGTCTTTTGACTTAGGCGACATTTACGACGACAGTATTCAAATGTATTTGCGCGAAATTGGCCGCGTACCACTACTTAGTTCTGAAGAGGAAGTAGATTTAGCTAAACGTGTTGAAAAAGGCGATCAGGCTGCTAAGAACAAGCTTATGCAGGCAAACCTTCGTTTGGTGGTTAGTATTGCCAAAAAGTATATGGGCAGGAATTTAGGACTACTCGACTTAATTCAAGAAGGTAACTTAGGACTACTTCGCGCAGTAGAAAAGTTTGACTGGACAAAAGGCTATAAGTTTTCTACTTACGCCACTTGGTGGATACGCCAGGCTATAACCCGCGCGCTTGCTGACCAGAGTCGTACTATTCGTATTCCTGTTCATATGGTAGAAACTTTAAACAAGTACGCGCAGGCAGAACGCTCTTTAGTGCAGGACCTAGGCAGAGAACCGCTTCCGGAAGAAATTGCCGCGGAAATGGGTATAGAGGTTGAAAAGGTTTATCATTTAAAGAAAATATCCCAGGAAACTGTTTCTATAGACTCCCCAGTTGGAGAAGACGACGGCGAAGATTCAAGTTTGGGCGACTTTATAGTAGACGAAGAAACCACCAAGCCGAACGAAATGGCCGGCAGACAACTACTTAAAGAATATGTGGGAACTATTTTGGACGATTTGGACCCAAGAGAACAAAAAATCCTTCGTTTAAGATTTGGCCTGGAAGATGGCGTGACTCATACTTTAGAAGAAGTAGGTGCGGAGTTTGGTGTTACGCGTGAACGTATTAGGCAAATAGAAAGTAAGGCTTTAGAGAAAATTCGGGAACATATAGATATACATAAATTAAAGGATTATTACTAGAGAACAGTAGTAGGTAGTAGGTAGTAGGTAGCCAGAAAAGCAAAAATATTTTTTCTATTTTTATTAAGAGGTTTTTTGTACTTATCCACCAGTGGGGTATTGCACCCCAAATTTTACAGGAGTAAAATATAGATAGAAAGGAAAGAAAATTAAGATGCAAAAACAGGTAACGGGCCATAGGTAGCTTTTCTCTTCCCGTCCCTTGAGGGACGGGATTACGTGAAAGCCTACAGGTGCTTAAACCTGACATCTAATCCCATAGTTATTTGGGATAAAAAAGAAAAACGTTAAGTATGAGAAAAGCTACTACACGGTAAATCCCCTTACTCCATATTAGGATAAGGGGATTTATCATTTATATTAAATTTATAAAAAAAGGTCGACTGGACAATTCGCGCGAATTGTCCAGTCGAGGAATGAGGCAAGAATGTAGCGCAGGCCAGTGGCCTGCTTTTATGTTATTATATGGCTATGAAAGTGCATAAGGTTTACAAAAAAATAGGAGAAACGCCGCTTGAGGCTTTGGAGAAATTTAGGAAGAAGGCGAAAATATCACCGGCCGCAAAACTTACTTACGCTGGTCGCCTTGACCCTATGGCCAGCGGGGTTTTGTTAATACTGGAAGGAGCGACCCAGGCACAGCGGGAAAAGTATATGGGTTTAAGCAAAGAATATGAAGTAAAAGTTTTGTTTGGGTTTGAGACAGATAGTTACGATTTGCTTGGTGTTCCTGTGTTTCCATCCCGAGTGCATCCGATTTATCCGACGAAGCTTCAGCGAAGTTGGAGGGATCCCTCCTTAAGTCGGGATGGATTAGAAAAAATTATCAAAAAATATCTAGGAATATCTAAATTGGCAGTTCCTCCGTATTCTTCAGTGCCCTATAAAGGTAAACCGTTGTTTGAATGGGCGCGCGCCGGCAAATTAAAAGAAAAAGATCTGCCGCGGCGCGAGTTTAAGGTGCAAAGTATAAAGTTGAAAGGACTAAAACAGATAACATCGGCAAACCTTCTTAAATATATCCAAACCCAAATAAAAAAAGTTAAAGGGGATTTTAGGCAGGAAAAGATTTTAAAGGCTTGGTCTAATTTACTAACCATTCAGAGCGAAGCGAAGAATCCCTTAATAAGTAAATATCCAATATCCAATATCCTAATATCCGTCTCTTCCGGCACCTACATCCGCAGCATAGCCCACGACCTTGGTAAGAAACTTAAAACAGGCGGAGTGGTTTTTAGTTTAAAGAGAACACGAGTGGGGAAATATAAATGACACGTGAGTGTCATCCAGGCCTCCGAGCCGGGATCTAAAAAAAATAAAAAAAATCTTCTCCATAAAAGTCTGTGCTGAGCGGAGTCGAAGGATCGAAGGATATTTTTTACAAAAGAAAAAGGCGCGCAGTCGTGTGAATGACCGGCGCCCTAAGCTTGTGCCCATTTAAGGACTAACGTCCTCCTCTGTTCACCGACCCGCTGTCGGTAACCAGAATTCCTTCTGGTCTTCCCGCACCCAGCGGGAATTGACGAAACTTTTTTCCCCCCAGATTTTTTTTGGGTTGTCTAGCCCGTAGGGCTTTGGACCCCACGTCTTGTAGCGAGGGTGTTTTCTGAACACCCTTCCCCAGAGGTAACCCTCTGTGTCCATCGCGATCACCCAGTCGTCACGATGGCATGGAACACCCACACCGTCCCATTCCCACCCAGATTGGATGGTGAAACGAATGTTTTGAATATACACCTTTTTGACTAGCACGTCGTGTAGCCTGAAAGTGTCCTCTTTTTCTTGCGGGTTCCTTTGCCACTCACGCAGTCTGGGATCCGCTAGCGCTTTGTAGAGCGCTTTTTGACCTGCATTTTTTTCCCGCACGTAGCGCGGGAGGCCATTTTCCATCTGGCCGGAGGCAAGTTTGTCCCAGTCTTCTTCCCCTATGACCGGCCTTGTTGTACTGGTTGTTTGTGTAAGGGCTGTTGATTCAGCCCCTGCCCAGATGGTTGGGGGCAGTGCGCCTAGAGTGCGCGTTGCGAACTCTAGGGCATGCCTTTCAACCTCCCAAACCGATACAAAATACTCCGACGGCGAATGTCGAGTTTTGCCGGCCTTGTCCCGGATCAACACTCCTCGGAAATACTCGTTGTTTCCCGGGACATGGACTCGAGGGTTGTACAGACCCCTGCCGCTGTCTTCCAAGACAGCAAGATTGTTCTTAACGTCCTCCACTATGCGATGAAGGAAAAAAATATTATTCGTATAGAACATTTTGAACTCCATTTTGCGTACTTGCTTAAAGCTAATACTTTGCCACTTTAAGTCAGAGGTGTTGTGCAAAAATGTGCGTTTTGTCTGGCAGTAACGCGCGGCCCATCCCATTTACAGCTGGGACATACACTGGCTTTACGGAAAGCAAACTGGCAACTTATGAGATAACTTATAAGCCGCCAAATTGCTTTCCACAAGAGTTTTAAGGAGCAAAATTAAGATAAATAAATATCTTAATTTGAAAATATATTATAGCACTTTTTTGTGCTAAAGTCAATATTAAAAGAGCATAATTGGTTATATTTAAGCCAAAAAATATTTGTTAAATCTTATTTAAAATTCAAAAAAGAGCCTTATTTAAGGCTCTTTTTTACTGGATCCCGGCTCTCGGCTGCACTCGGCCGGGATGACATAATTGCCCATGGCTTGCACCACGTGTACCTAATATATTTACTAGTTTGTGCATTGGTAGGGAACGGTTTTAAACCGTTCCCTACATTGCGGGATTTTTTGGAATTATAAGTCCAGTAGTACCGCGGCTATCCAAGGGAAGGCGACAGTTACGTCGCTTTGGATTATTTGGTAGTAGCTTTTGGTAGACAGCTTATCCCAGGTTATTTTTTCTTTGCCGCCGGCGCCACTGTAAGAACCGTATGACATTGGGGAAGAACCTATTTCTACAAAGCCTGCCCAGTCGCGCACGTTGTGGTGTTTTAAGTCATGCTTTATGGAAGGTACTACGCAAATAGGAAAGTCTGCGGCAATACCGCCGCCAAGTTGTAAGAATGCTATAGGCGCGTCTTTGCTTTCTTTGCTATACCAGTCATACATAAGGTGGAAATATTCTAAACCAGACTTCATAACATTACTGTCTATCATTACATCACCCTTTTTTTTCAATGCGCCACCGTAAGTGTAAGAGGCAAAAATGTTGCCCATTGTGGAGTCTTCAAAGCCCGGGACTATAATAGGAATGTCTTTTTCGTATGCGGCATAAGTCCAAGAGTCCTGTGGATTGGCTTTTTTGTCAGGCTTAATTAACTTTTCTTTATACAATCGGCGGAAGTATTCGTGCGGGAAATAACGCTCTTTCTTTTTTTCTGCTTCCTGCCACATTTTAAGTAAATGCGGTTCCATAATTCTTACGCTTTCATCTTCCGGTAAAAATGTGTCGGTAATTCTGCGTAAGCCGGCATCCCTAAGTTCTGCTTCTTGCTCCGGGGTTAGTTCGGTGTAGCGGGGAATATAGGCATAGTGGGAATGGGCAACATAGCGGTAATAACTTTCTTCGTGGTTTGCGCCGGTGGCAGAAACCGCGTGGACTTTGCCTTTGCGTATAAGCTCTGCCAGCATAACGCCAATTTGGAAAGAAGAGAGTGCTCCGGCTAAAGTAACCATTATTTTACCGCCATTTTTTAAATGCTCTTTAAGCCAAAGCGCGGCCTGCATTGTACTGCCGCCGTTTAAATGGTTTAAAGTCCTTTCTGCAAAAGCAGAAACAGGTTTTCCTGCACCCTTAACATGGCCGGTTATAGTGCCGGTAGTTTTGGCATTAGGTTCTTCTAGAATAAGTTTTTGAAGACCCTTAGACAGCTTTTTAATTTTGTTATTATTCATTTTGATCCTTTTGCTTTTCGCGAATTTCTTATCACCTTCGGACTCCGCAGAACGGAGGACTTTGTTTAAAGTTCAAGCGAAAAGGATTAATTAATTACAAAAATATTTTAACAGATGAGATTTCTATGTCAACTTAATTAAGCGGGTTGTTGCTGGGTCATACAATGTATACCACCGCCGCCGTACATTATGTCACTACAATCTATTGGTACGACTTTACGGTCAGGGAAACAGCTTTGAATTATGTCTATGGCTTTTTGGTCGTTTGGGTCGTTGAAAATTGACATTAAAATTACATTGTTGCCAATATAAAAGTTTGTGTAAGAAACCGGGGATTTGCTACCAGCTTGGTTGCCTGCAGGCGCGTCTTTAAAATTAACGTGCGGCATTGGTAACTTTACTAGTTCAAAGGGCTTGCCTTCTAAGTTAGTGGCTGCTTGCAGAGTTTCGAAATTATTTTTTAATATTGTATAATTTTCGTCTTTTTCGTCATCTTCATAGGCGCAAACTATTTTGTTTGGACCGACAAAACGAGCTAGCTCGTCTATGTGTCCGTCCGTATGGTCGTTAACCAGGCCTTGGTATAGCCAAATAGTTTTTTTAATGCCTAAGTATTTGGCAAAGTTTTCTTCTATGTCTTTTTTAGTAAGTCCGCCGTTTCGGTTTTCGTTTAAAACACATTGTTCGGTAGTAAGGCAAATGCCTTGGCCGTTTACGTCTATTGCGCCGCCTTCTAAAACCATTTCCGGCTGTTCCATTTTTAGGTTAAGCCACTCTTTTATTTTGTAAGGTAGTTTGTCGTCTGGAAGAAGGTCTAAAAATTTTCCACCCCACATATTGAATATCCATTTTATTAAAGTGTAATTGGCACCCTCACCCTGACCCTCTCCCAGGGGGAGAGGGAAAGAGGGGTGAACCCAAATAGGGCCGCAGTCGCGCATCCAGGCGTCCATATATTCGGCAAAGCGAAAAGTTACTTTGCTTAAATCTACACCAGCTTTAACTAGTTTGTTTTCCGCTTTTTCTTTCATTACAGTATCTAAAACAAAAAGCTCCACCTGTTCGTAGGGGTGAATAGCTGAAATTATTTTTACTACGTCGTCTTCAACTTTTTCTACTCTGTTTGGGAAAGATATTTCGTCGTGCGGCCAGGCTAGCCAAATGGCTTTGTGTGGCTCCCACTCCGCGGGCATAATGTAATTGACCATAATTAAGTAAAATTAAGTAAAATTGACCATAATTGGGTGAAAGATTTTTACAAGTTGTAAGTTTTAGAAGCCGGATTAGTTTTAAGGCTTAGGTTATGGGGAGCCTAATACTTACTATCCTTTTTCTATGCTGGCTTCTAAACCCAACAACTAATTTTTTTCTAAAGTTGTCCCAATGCCCTTTTTTCGTCTTCGTAGTGGGCGACGTTTTGAAGTTTTTTAGATTTCTTAGTAAGTTTGTTTGAAACCAAGTCTTTGTAAGTGTCCGGGCGGCGATTACGCAAAAAGCCCCAGCCTTCGGCAAAAAAAGTATTGCGCTCTAAATCTATTTTTTGAACTAATACTTTTTCTTTGTCTTTGGAGCCAAGTTTTAAAATTTTCCCAAAAGGGTCCGAGACAAAACTTTGGCCAAAAAATTTCATACGCCCCTCTGTGCCAACGCGGTTTATGGCTGCAACGTGGACTGAATTAGCTATAGCATGGCCGCGCATGCTAGTTTCCCAAGCATTATGCCAGTCACCTTCGGGTTTATAGCCTATTATGTTTCCTATAGCGGTTGGGTAAAAAATTATTTCTGCGCCATTTAAGCGTGCCATTCTGGCGGCTTCCGGGAACCATTGGTCGTAGCAAATAAGCACCGCGAATTTTACGCCGCCAACGGTAAAAATTTTATAGCCTTCGGTGGAATGTTCGAAATACTCTTTTTCGTAAAAGCCCGGGTCATGGGGGATATGGACTTTATGGTATTGGCCGACTATTTTACCATCTTCATTTATAACTATGGCAGTATTAAAATATTTCTTTCCTTTTTTTTCGTATATAGGCACAACTAAAGTCACGCCAAATTTTTTTGCCGCTGCTTTCATTGCGCTTATAGTGTATCCGCCGATTTCTTCTGCAAAGTCATCTTTCTTTTTGCCTTCCCACTGGGGGAAGTAGGGAGTTTGAAATAATTCCTGAAGCGCAATAATCTTCGCACCTTTTTTAGCTGCCTGAGCTATCATGCGTACAGTTTTTTCTACGTTAGCTTTAATGTCCGGAGAAACTTTGGTTTGAATAAGGCCTATGGTTATGAATTTATTCATTATAATTAATTTTTCTTAATATGCCCCGCCACGTGGTACGGCCTTGGGATATGGTTTAAATATAAAACTTTTTCTACTCCTCTGGCACCGTAAGTTAGCTTTAGCGTGCCAGTATCTAAAATTTTCCCCACAAGCCCTTGTACAACTTCGGCTTCATGGATATTTTCGGTGTGATAGACTTCTTCGGAACTAAAAACAATGCCTTTGCGGATAATTATTCTGTCTTGTTTAAAAATATAGTACTCATAGACCCAAGCTAAAACAACAAACAAAAGTAAAAATCCAAAAATTAACTTTATAACTAAGTCGGTATAAAAGAAGCTGCTCGTTGTATCTAATAAGACAAAAGTTTGATTTTGAGAAAATAGGTTTGCTGAAATTGCTTCTTTGTTATTTTGCCATAGCTTTAAAAGCCAGTCGGCAAAAAAATATAAAAACCAAACTATTGTGCCTTTAAATAAAAGCACAGATACACTTTTTCGAACCAGGTGTTCATGCAAATCTATGTTTTCTAGTTCGTTCATTTTTTTGCCCTTTAACCTGCGAAAGCCACAGGAATTAAATAGCATCCAATAATATTTTAGCGCTAAATTGCTTATTTTGCAATGTTTTTTCTGCGAGAGTATAATCAGTATATGGAGTATATTATAAAGTTTAGAAATATAATAATCGGCGCAATTTATCGCAATCTGCTCAAGCCGGTTTTTTTTATGCAGGATCCGGAAGATGTACATGACCGAATGACTGCGGCGGGTAAATTGCTTGGCTCAAACCTGGTAACCCGAGGTTTAACATTACTTGCTTTTAATTACCATAATCCCGCATTAACACAAACTGTTGCCGGTATAACCTTTCAAAATCCGCTTGGGCTGGCCGCGGGGTTTGATAAAGAAGCAGTTTTGACACAAATTTTGCCCAGCGTGGGTTTTGGTTTTGAAGAGGCTGGGTCTATAACCGCTAAAGCATACCAAGGTAACCCAAAACCCCGTCTTTATAGGTTACCGGAAAAACAGGCTTTAAGGGTATATTATGGACTTAAAAATAGCGGAGCTGACAATATTTATAATTCATTAAAAAGAAAAAGGTTTAAATTCCCAGTCGGTATAAGCATTGCCAAAACTAATAGCGAATCTACTTCCCATGTGCCGGCCGGGATAGCAGATTATGTTTATTCGTACAAGTTATTTAGTGATGTTGGATCTTATGTAACTATAAACATAAGTTGCCCAAATACTTGCGAAACTTTTCCAATTTTTGCTAAGCCGGAAAATTTAGACTTACTTTTAGCCGCAATATTCAAAGTGCCAAAAAGTAAGCCTGTGTTTGTAAAACTATCGCCTGATTTAAGCGAGGAAAATTTAGGACAGATACTTGCTGTTTGCAAAAAATATCCGGTTGACGGTTTTGTTTGTGGTAATTTAACCAAAGAAAACTCACACAATCACGATGGCAGAGGAGGGTTTTCCGGAAAATTAGTTTCTTCTTTGTCAGATGAGTTAATTAGCAAAGTATACAAATATTTTAACGGGCAGAAAATTATTATTGGTTGCGGCGGCGTATTTAGTGCGGAAGACGCTTATAAGAAAATTAAACTGGGGGCTAGCTTAATACAGCTTATAACCGGTATGATTTACCAAGGTCCCCAGCTTATAGCGGAAATAAATATGGGACTTGTAAAATTGTTAAAAAAAGATGGTTTTAAAAATATTTCTGAGGCTATAGGTAAAAGCGCATAAAGTAACACTTTTTTAAAATATACGTTATACTTATAGTAAGTTAATATTAAACAAAATTTATGCAAAAAAATTACAAATGGGTTGTAGTAATTGGAGTAGTGATTTTAGGCGCTTTGTTAATTTGGCAAATACAAAAGCCCGGAGCTACTGAATACAACGGAAGTAAAAATGGTGAAAATTCCGAAGATAGCCTACAAAAGAATTCTGAAATTCCTGTGGTTACGCCAACGCCTACTTCTACCGGATCTGGCTCGTCAGGCCAAACTTCCGCAAAGCTTAGTTATGGCGAGGCAATAAAAAAGTACCAGTACCGAATTCAGTTTGTAGATTGTCACGGTAATCCGGGCTCGGTTTCTTTAAAGCGCAATTTACCGTTAATGCTAGATAACCGGGACGCAAAAGCACACACTATTAAGGTGGCAGGTAAAAGTTTTTATATTAAGGGTTATGATTATTCATTGGCTTATATTGGAACCGAAGGTACCTATAACTTAACTTGTGATGGTGGCGGATCGGCGAGTGTAAATATTGAAAAGTAGAGAAAACTAAAAAAAGACCTAAAGTAATAACTTTAGGTCTTTTTTTAGTTTAGTAATTTTTGTATAAATTTGTATTCAAATAATTCACTTTTGGCTTTAGTCCCAAGTACCCGCATTTGTTTTTTTACAGAGCGTTGTTCTTTGGCTTGCGCAACTAAAGTATGCTGCATGGAAAAAAGCGAGTATAAAAAAGAAATGTAAATAAATAAAATAATTATTAGCCAGGAAGCTCTAAAATTTTCTCCGGGCAAGCTTAAATTTTGGCAAAGTGCTTGTCTTTTTGCGTATATATAGAGCATTAGGCAAATTGTTGCAGCCAAAGCTAGGGCGAGAAAATTATAAATACTCCAATAATTAAATATGCCTCTGGTCCAGTAGAGAAATTCGTCAAACATTAGACCCGAGCCTATTCCCGCGAGCAATAAAATAATTTTAGAATGTAGGGTTGAGTAATAGTAAAGCGCCCCACTTAGCAAAAGAAGCAAGAGACCAAAAATAAAATGGTGCACATGGTGGTTATGTATGTATATTGCCGGCGCTCGGTCTTGCAAAAATGCCCAAAAAATAACTAAGCGAACAATAATTGCAGTTGCCCAAAAACCAAAAGAAAAAGCTAAAACATGTTTAGCAGAAAGTGCTTTGTTTGGCATAAATTCTATTTATAAATTATACCATAAAGTTGAAAGTTATTAAAAAGCCGACTATTTAGATTGGAAAATAGAAGGCTTTTAAAATTTTATTTTCCGCCAAAGGCACCTGCCTACCGGCGAGGCAGGGATCCGCCTCTTGCGGAAATTCATGTCATTCCCTCTATTCCCACCTAAAGGCATTGACCGCAATAATGAATACCACAACAGCCCAAATTCCCAGGCCGAGTAGGTTGCCACCTAAGTGAAAAAGACTAACGCCTTCGTTGGCAATTTTTCTTAAGGCATCGGCCATAAAAGTTAAGGGAAAGTAGTCGGTAATAACTTTAAGCCAGTGGGGGAAGTTGTCGCGGGGGAAAAATACGCCGGAGAGGAGCAGCATAGGAAGCTGAATAAGGTTAGCAAGCGGCGCCACTTGGTTTTCGTCTTTAGAAACTCCGGCAATAGCAAAGCCAAAGCCTAAGAATATTAAACTACCAATTGAGGCAATTAGTAAAAAGCTAAAATAGCTGCCGAGCATATGAAAGCCAAAGAATTGCTTACCGAAAGCTACTAAAATAAGCACGCTGGCTAAAGTAATAATAAGCCTGGTAACAGCCTGAGCCGCAATAAAATTGCGCGGGTGAATTGGCGTAGCCTGTATTCTTCTTAAAGCGCCGCTGGCTTTTAAAGAAACAAAAGCAAAAGCTGTACCAAAAATCCCGAGCTGCATAATGCTCATAGCTAGAATACCGGGGAGTATAAAGTCAAAGAAAGTTAGGTTATTGGTTTGTACGCCGCTGGCCGTTACAGAAATAATTTGAGGTACCCCTAGAATTTTGTTATTAAGCTGGCTAGTAATTTCGGAAATTATTAAGTTAGCAGCTTGCCCGTTTTGTGGTTTAGCTTGGTTATAGTGGGTAATAATTTGGGAGGGTTTGGGTTTGTTGGTTAAGGGGTCTATTTCGCCAAAATTTTCCGGGATTATGACCTGTAAATCTATATTGCCTTTGCCTAAGTCGTTACTAGATTTTTTTTCGTCTTCTTCAGTAATTTTAAAAGCCGGAACTTTTTTTATGCTATCTTGAAAGGTTTGGGAAATTTGGGTACTCGAGTAGTTTGTTACGCCTATTTTAACTAAAGTTCCACTGCCTTTAGACAAAAAGCCAAAGACAGCTAAAAGCGCCATAGGCACAACTAGGGTAAAAATTACCGCGCCCTTGTTTCTAAAATACATTTTAAGGGAAGCGGAGAGAAGAGCTTTAAAAGAGGTTAGGGTTCGGTTCATAGATTTATTTAAATGATTGACATGATCGACGAGATTTAAATGAATTTGTGAAGAATTCTTTCTCAATCATTTAAATCATTTAAATCTTGTCATTTTTTAAGGTTTAATCGCGCAAAGCTTTTCCAGTAAGATCCAAAAACACATCTTCCAGCGTTGCGGCCTGAACTTGGGTGTGGGGTTTAAACCCGCGTTTTAGTAAATCATCAATTAGGTTTTTAGGTGTATCAAGGGCCACAATTTTTCCTTCGTCCATAATAGCTATTCTGTCGCACAAAACCTGTGCTTCGTCCATATAGTGGGTGGTTATTATAACTGTTGTACCTTTTTTCTTAATTTCCGTAATTAAATCCCACAAATTTCTGCGTGCCTGGGGGTCTAGGCCCGTGGTTGGTTCGTCTAAAAATACCATTACCGGTTTGTTTACTAAAGTTGTGGCAATGCTAAAGCGCTGTTTTTGTCCGCCGGAAAGCTCTTTTACTTTTGCGTTCTGTTTTTCTTCTAAACCCACTTCCTTAAGTAAGTGCATTGAGTCATGGGACTGGCCATAAAGGTCTGAGAACATATCGAGCAGTTCTTTTAGACTAATGTTAGGAAAGAAAGCAGAGGACTGTAGTTGTATGCCAATTTTTTCTTTAACTTCATAAGGTTTTTTTTCTACATCGGTTCCGTCTAAAATAACGGTGCCTTCGGTTATGCTTCTTAAACCTTCTATCATTTCCAAAGTTGTGGTTTTACCAGCTCCGTTGGGTCCTAATATTCCAAAAACTTCGCCTTTTTTTACGTTAAAACTTACGCCCTTAACTGCTTCAAAGCCGCTTTCGTAAGTTTTTTTTAAATTTTTGACTTCAAGTAAGTTTTCCATAAATTTTTAATTATTTATAAATCTAAAATCGTTCTCATTTATTAAGTTACTGCCAAAAATATAGTATAGCCTGCCGTTGGCAATTATTGCTAGCGACTTTTGGCCGTTTGCTGTAAAGCTCAGCGCCGGAAAATTTTTAAAAGCACTTTCTTCAATGTTGTTTACAGAATTACTGCCAGAAAGTTCTAGTTTAACATTGCTTAAATTTTCTGAAGTTTGGTAGGCCTGAATATTTATAGTCTCGTTTTTTTCGTTTATTAAAACAATGGAGCCGTCCGAGGTAGGGGTATTTTGCCACTCTCCTTCGAGTTTTAATTCAAAACCTAAATCTTGATTTTTGTAATTAAAAACGGGTATAAGGGTAGGAGTTGGTCGGATAGTTTGTGGAGGAGTATTAGCGCTTAAATTTGTTTCGGAAGTTTGATTGGGTATGGGTAGGTTAACTGGTGGAGGAGGTATGATATTAAGTTGAGTGTTGGTTGGTGGAGCAAAAGCATTTTGTATGTCGGAAATTGAATCTAAAGGTTTTTGGGCTTCAGACCCAGGTGCATTTTTAAAAATATTTGAAAAAAATACTATTAGAATAACGCAGACAAAAATAGCAATAATAATTAATATTGCAATACCTAACTTTAACCATTTTTTCTGAACAGGGTCTTTTAAAGGTGTATCTGTACTAATAGCTTTTGTTGTTTGCGTAAAATCTGACATAATATTCTGTTTACTAGAAACAGAATTATAGCAAAAAAACCATTAAAAGCCCAGCGCTTAAGGTGAAAAGTACCTTTATATTTATAGGCGTGTTCTACAAATATTTTTCTATTCTTCTGTCCGGCACAAACCAAAGCAGGGAAATAAAAATTATTAGGACATCGGAAATTATGGGGCTGACAAAGGCAAAAGGTATGGCAGCAGCGTAGCACATAAGCGAAATGAAACTTTTTTTGCTTTTGTTTAGTTCTATTAAAAGTTCGTGGCGATTGCGCGCGTGAGCTACAACTTGTTTTTGGAGTATGGAATAGGCAATGGCGCACATAAGCAATATCGCGGAATATAGCGCGGTAGGAAGTTGGCCACCATGGTTTTCGCCAATCCAGCCTGTTGAAAAAGGAATTAAAGAAAGCCAAAAGAGTAAATGTAAATTTGCCCACATCATGCCAGTACTAATATGATCCGTAGCTTTAAGTAAGTGATGGTGGTTATTCCAGTAAGTGCCGACCATTTGAAAGCTAATTAAGTAAGCTATAAAGAGCGGAATTAGATTAGTAATATCTGACCAAGCGGTGCCGTGCGGTATTTTTAGTTCTAAAACCGTAATGGTTATAATAATTGCCATAACACCGTCGGAAAAAGCTTCCAAACGACTGGTGGTTAAGTTGTTATGATTTGACTTGTCGTCATGTTCTTTGTGATTATGGTGCATAATAAGTTATTGAAATACAGAAAATTTGCCGGTAAATTTATTAAACTTTTTAAAATACGCCCAAAAGCAAGCTTTTGGGCGTATTTACAGTTTTATTACTTTACTTCAGCGTTAACGCTAACATTTAAACTAAAGAAGTCGTCTATAAAGGAGTCAGCTAATTTGCTGGAGCCAAAATTCACTCCCCATTTGGTGCGGTCTAGCTTGGTAGTCATTTCCAGTTTAACAGAATTGCCTTGCCAAGTAATTTTGCCGGGGAAGCTAACATCCGCGGTTACGCCTTTCATATTTAAAGTGCCGGAAAATTCGTAATCTTGCTGGCCAGAGTTTTCCGCTACCAATTTCGCCTGGGTTATTTTTAACTCGGCAGTTGGGTACTTTTCAGCGTCAAAAAAAGCCGGGCTTTTTAAGTGAGCGGTTAACTTGTCTTCGTCTTTGCCTTTTCCGCTTTTAATAACCCCAATAGAAGTTATATCTATAGTCGCGGTAACTTGGGTAACTTTGCCGCTTTCTACTTTGGCAATGCCGTCTGTTAGGTCTATTTTGCCTGCGTCTTCATAGCCTACAACCAAGGTTTTTCTGCCTATCCAGGCCAGCTTGGTATTTTGAGGAGTTAATTTAACATCGCCGGTAAATTTAGCGTCAGTTATACTAGGGCTTGGGCTGGGGCTTGGGGTTTTTTGTTCCAAAGATTCTACCGGAGTTTCTTTTGTTTGTTCCTGTTCTTTACCTGCTTGGTCTAAATATTCTTTAACCGATTCTTTTGCCTGATTTTGCGAGTAGCGGGAATAGCCGTACATGCCGGCTGCGCCTAATACAACCAAAATTACTAACCCAATAATATATTTTTTCATTTTTACTGGATGGGACTATTGTCGAATGTCATTTTTACTGCAATTTCATAATTTCGGTCACCCGAACAAAAAATTTTTTCCGCTTAATTTTCAGTTAAACATCAAAATTTGTTTTGTCCGGCTGCCTCAAAATTCTGAAATTTCGTTACAAAAGCACATTCGGCAACAGTCCCATTATTAATATTTATAACCCTGCAAGCATAGCAAAAAAACAAAACACACGCAAAATTTTTGTAAAAAGGTTGCTTTAAGAAGCTGCTTTGTTAAAAATTAAGGTAAATGCCGTGCCTTGGTTTAAGCTGGAAGCTACGGCAATTTGCCCGTTCATTTTGTTAACCAGTTTTTTTACCAAATATAGCCCAAGGCCGGTACCCGGCAGGTCTTTAACGTTTTCGTCCCTAAAGTAAGGGTTAAATAAATTCTTTAAACCTGCCTCGGAAATCCCGAGGCCTGTATCTTTTATGGTTATTTTAGCTTCGTTATTTTCTGCGGTCAAAACTATTTCCACCAGGCCTTTTGGTCTATTGTATTTAATAGCATTGTCCAGCAAATTGGAAATAACTTCTTTTAAAGCTTCTAAGTCAGCTAAAATTTTAACCGGTGAAGCTGCCGCTTTAAAATTTAAATGCAGACTAGAAACTTTGGCCGTGGGCATAAATTGTCCAGTTAATTTTTCCAAAAAACTATTTAGCTCCAAAGGCGCTTGGGCTAATTGTAAATCTAAGCGTTCGCCCTTGCCTGCTGCCAGCGCGTCTTTAATTAAAGTTAGCATACGGCTGTGCAGGTCCCGAATATTGGTAAGGTCTGCTTTTACTTCCGGATTTTTTGCTAAAAATTCCGGTTTGCCGAATTTGTCAGTTATCCAGCGTAAGGCGGTAAGGGGAGCGCGAAGGTCGTGGACAGTTCTAAAAAATAGTTCGTCCTTTAATTTGGCAATTTCCATATCCCGCTCTTTTACCCGAGTGACAAAATAAGAAATTTGAAAGCTCACGACTGTGCCAATAATAGAAAAAGCCATTAGCCTAAAAAAATTATCTATTCCAACGTAAGGAGTAAATTTGCCGTAAGGTCCAAACAGTCCTGCATATTCGCCGTAGGAAATTACAAAATAGCCTAGCCAGCCAAACAAAAAAATAAAAGCTATCCAGCGGCGTTTTGAAAGCAGGCTTGCCGAAGCTAGGGGAGCTAAGAGCATAAAAACCATTTCGCTGTGCGCGCCGCCGCTAAAATATATGCCGACTAAAATGGCAAAGGAGTCGACTATTAATTGGTAAGGTAAAAAGTAATTTTTTCTTGGCCAGAATTTACAAAATAGCCACCATAGCCCATTACTTATTGCAACAAAGGGAAGTAAGTAAAACAAAATGGGTTTTGGGTCGTACCTTAAAGCGCCGGCGTGCCAAAAAAAGAACAGACCAATAAACAATATAATAGAAGCAAAAATTCGGGCAACTAAAAATAAGCGGTTAATAATATGCTCTTCGGCAAAAGTTATATTTTGATTTTTATTTTCCATAATATAAATTATAACATGTTGGTTTTTAAAAAACGCCCATGGGGCGTTTAGAGATTTTAGCTTTGGCTAAGCCGTCTAAAGTCGGAGGCAAATAAGTGTTTGGAAATGTGGTATATGCCGTAGGAAATAAACAAGGCGGAAAATACGTCTATAGAATAGTGAAGGTGGCCAAGCAGCACGGTTATGGCGCCAATGGCTGAGCAGGCAAAGAAAAAGTAATTTAAGTTGTGGTGTTTTTTAAAAATTAGCGCCATTAAAAACGGCAGTCCTGTGTGGGAGGAAAAGAACAAGTCGTTGCCCCAGCTTAGGCGAGAAATTAAGTCGTTTGGGTCTATGTATATTTCGTTGGCCGGTGGAGCCATGTGAGTTAAAATTAAAAAGAATGACCTGACTATTATAAATACCGCAATGCTTTTAAGCGCAAAGGGTATGTATTTAGGTTCTACCAATAAGGTTACAAACACAAATACCATAAATAGTATGGCTCCTTCGGAAAATAAAAACTGTACGTTTACCACCGGCAAATTGTCCAGCAATATGTCGGTTACGTAGTTGCTGGCGTGACTTGCTATGTAGGCGTTGGCATAGTAGTTGGCAAAAAAAGAAACGCCTAAAAGCACTAAGCCAAACAGTACGCTTATTACGAAATTTTTTTGCAGCCAAAAGGTTTTGTGTTTGTGTAGCATTTAGTTCTTACTATATTATACACCTAAACTGCCGAGTTATTTTTTACCAGTCTTTAAAGGGTTTTGATATAGTCATAACAGGAGATTTGTTTTTAATTTAGTTTAAGGTATTTTACCAGCCACCTCCACCACCACCGCCACCACCACCTCCCGAAGAACCGCCGGAGAAGCCGGAAGAAGAGCTTGGTGGAGTGGAAGAAGACGAGACTACGCCGGTAAAAGTGTTGCCGATTTCCGAAGCAAAAGTGTCTGGGCTAAAGTGTGTAAAGGAGCCGTAGTACCAGAGTGGAGCGTAAGAAGTTCCTTTTGCATCTAAAGCGGCAAAAACTTGGGTAAACTGCTGGGCCCACTTATGTTCTACTCCCAAAGCTAACGCGTACGGCAAAAACTTTTCAAATAACTCCGGAGTTTTTTCCGGGGGGTTGTGGAAACTTAGGCGGTCTTTTTCGGTTACGCTTAAAAATAGCTTAAAGCCTTCTATTTCGTCTGCTAGTTTTCTGCCGTCTTGGGTATAGGTTTTAACAAGCTTTGCAAATACAATATTGGTAACTAAGAAAGCTATAAATAAAGTTGGCCAGAACAAAACTTGCAAAAGGGTAGACACTCCAAAGCGTACAGTAGCAGCTGCGGCAATTGTGCCGGCTATGGTTGCTAGAGAAAAAATTACGCCAATAGCTAATATAGAAGTATTTTTTATAAAGTATTTTTTGCCGGTTTCTTCTTTTAAGGATTTTTCAAACAATGAGCGGGCGGCAAGAATAGTGGTAGCGTTACTTCTTTTTAATTCAAAGGAATTTCCGCCTATAAATAAAGCATCTAAAAGAATTTTTTCTTCATTGGTTAAAGCTATGTCACTAAAGCCTTCTTTTTTAGTGAGGATGTAAGTTTTTCCCCACAGTAGTCCTTTTTCTTCTTTAACTGTAAGCGCACCCTTAACAGCCATATTTATAATAGATGAAGTAAAGCCGCGGTTGTCGCTTCCCATGCGAGTAATGTACCGTAGCAAGGCAGGGGAAAAGTAATTAGGCGCTTCGTAAAAAGGTATAACCGTGCCTTTTTTGGGGTCTTTCCCATGTTGATTCCACATGAATAAATAAAAAGTAAAAACTAAAATAAAGCCTAG
This sequence comes from uncultured Candidatus Saccharibacteria bacterium, assembly GCA_964484145.1. Taxonomy (GTDB): domain Bacteria; phylum Patescibacteriota; class Doudnabacteria; order UBA920; family UBA920; genus JAEUSF01. Next base: position 43,223 of record CAZAED010000004.1, read on the forward strand.
TATACCTACTATATAGTCTAGGTTAGCCCATAAGGTGGCTAAAAAGTTTTGGGTAGCTGTGGGCGGAGTTACAATGCCTTTAGGCCAGCCTACTACTATAGTAAGGCCTTGGTAAGAGTTAAGCCGGCTGGTGGTATTAAATTCAGCTGTGCTATTACTAACTTTAGCTGTCGCATCTTGTGCGGTAGAGCCTTGGCTGCCGGTATAAAAAGTTGTGGTTATATTTTCTTTGGCAATGTTGCCAGGAAGAGTTACAGTAGCGCTGGCGGATTTAATAGGAAAGACCCATCCGTTGCCTGTAACGTTCCAATACAGCTCGTCGTGGTCTTTAAAAAAACCAAGCTGTCTGGTGGTTTTATAAGTAAGTGAGTAAGCGTGTTCGCCGGTTGCTACAAAGGTTTGCGCGTCCCCAATATAAATTCGTTCACCGTTGCCGCTTTTTTGAATATGGTAGGGTTCAGAGTATCCGTCTCTTTTGAAGTCTAAAATTTCAAAGCCAACAATGTAGCGGTTGCCATAAGTGTCTTTGTAAGCAATAGGGAAGTCGCGGTAAATGCCGTGGCGGATTTGGTTTCCTGTGCTTATTACTTTAATAGTTTCCGTAACCACCATAGAGGCGTCTTGCTGAATTTGTATGTCGCTATGGTAAGAAAGAATTACTTCCTGCGGTTCTTGAGCAAAGGTGGTTAAGGGGAGAATTGAGATAGCTGAAAAGAGAATGATTTTAAATAGTTTATTCATACTTTAATTATATGCCTTATATGAAAAAAACAAAACCCATTAATTGACCAAGTTTTTTTTCCGATGTATAATAAAGCGTTCTAAATTTCAAAGAGGGGGCTTAATAAAATGACCAGAGGAAAAGGGGAAGTCTCTGTACTGCTCGCGTACTTTGAGCTGCCGGACGGTACAACAGTTGAAGCGCTGGCAAACGATATTCGCGAGTTTCCTTTTCTCGACACCACCTTGCTCCAATATGGAAGGGCTTTTGTGGCTTTTGACCCGGATCAAAGCCGGGCAACGTCCAAGCTTCGTCCTCAATGGTACCTCTCCTTAGAGACTCAGCGCTTCGTTATATGCAATTCGGTAATGAAGTATTTGGAGAATCACGGGGCAACAAACGTGACCATTGTGGATTTGACTAAGAGCATAACCCCTTGCGCCTGAGGAGTCGGAAAACAAAGGCAAGCTGAGCTCATCCAGCGCGGACGGTGAGTGACACGATCAATTGCTGGTCGTGTTTTTGTTTTGTATATTTATATAAAAAATTTTATTGCTACTTTAATTTTAAAAGTTTTCCTCTCCGTTTAACTATATTTTTATAATCCCATTGAATTGTTTTAGCTTTCCTAAGCCAGCGCTTTAAGTCTTTGATTTTTATTTGGTCTACACTATTATAGTAGACTTGAGCAGCTTTAAAGCCGCCTTCTATTTCTAGTCTGGGTTCTTTAAAAGACTGTCCACTCCAAAAAAGAAGTTGTACGCCGTTTTTACGGACTGAGTATCCGGCTACGGGGTTGCCGTCTAAAAACCAAACCGGAGAGCCGTGCCACACTTTGCCTTCTGAATTTTTAAGCCCAATTTGTAATTCTTTTGCCAGCTTTACGCAAATAGCTTTGTAAGGCGCCTTTTGTTTTTGATTGTAATTTGATATGTCTTTATTCATATATAGATTATAACAAAAAACACTAGCATTCAGCTACTTTATTTGGGGTTGATGAAATTTAAATTTGATGTTAAAATATCGTAAGTTGAATACATTCAACAAACGTTCGGGAGTAGCTCAGCGGTAGAGCAATCGGCTGTTAACCGATGGGTCCTGGGTTCGAATCCCAGCTCCCGAGCCAACAAAAAACATCAATGAAAGTTGGTGTTTTTTGTTTGGGATAGTGTATAATTAATTAATAATAATTAGAGTTTAATTATGACAACCATAAACCCTTGGATAAATTTTAACGGTAATGCTGAGGAAGCATTTAGTTTTTATAAGTCGGCGTTTGGCGGGGAGTTTACAAAGGTAATACGTTTTAAAGACATAGCAAGTGCAGAGTTTCCAGTAGACCCAAAAGAAGAAAACAAAATAATGTACATTGCTTTACCAATAGGACAAAGTAATATGCTTATAGGAAACGATGTGCCGGAAGTTATGGGTAAAGTAAATGAACGCGAAAACCGAAGTAAGATTTCGGTAAGCGCGGAAAGCAAAGAAGAGGCGGACAAACTATTTAATGGGCTTTCCGTGGGAGGAGAAGTAGAAGGACCAATGGGTCAAGGCCCTTGGGGTTCTTATGTCGGTATGTTTAGAGACAAATACGGCATAGAGTGGATAGTGGAATTTAACGAAAGTAAATAATAGGGTATGTTTGTCTTTTAACTATGCAAATAACCAAACAACACAACAACCGAATGGCGAAAATGACTTTTGCTACGGTCTTTCCTATGTATGTTATAAAAGTGGAAAGGAAAGGTAGGACAAAAGAGGAACTGTATAAAGCTATAGAGTGGTTAACGGGTTTTAACAAAAAAAAGCTTACAGAACTTATAAAAGAAAAAGTTACTTTTGAAACTTTTTTTAAACAAGCTACTTTAAACCCTAAAGCCA
>CAZAED010000005.1:0-16246 GCA_964484145.1 uncultured Candidatus Saccharibacteria bacterium
AACTCTTACTTCTGCCGGGGTAGTTGTCTGGCAGGTTGGTTACAGTAAAGACTTTTTACCAAAAACCGTAGTCTATGCCGTAAACCCAAAACCAGCTACACTTGAATATATTAAAAATAACTTAAATGCTTCCGAAGCAACTACCCCGCCAAAAGATATGAATATAGACAAGAGTAAGGTTGATATAATAGTAATATTGGGAAAATAAATAGAATGACAAGATTTAAATGATTTAAAAGAGTGACAAGATTTTAAATACAAGTCTGCTTATAAATCCTGTCACTAATGTCAATCTTGCTCATTCTTGTCAATTGATTGTAATTTCTATCAATTTTAATAATCCAAAAAAATTCAATGAACCATAAACTTCCAATCGTAGCTCTAGTTGGTCCTCCGAACGCCGGCAAATCTACCCTTTTAAATAAAATTAATGGGGGTCAGTTAGCCGTAACAAGTGAAATAGCCGGCACTACCCGTGACAGACAGTACATAACCACAGATTGGGACGGCCATGAATTTATGCTGGTAGATACAGCCGGTTTAGACATGGACGCAAAAGGCGAACTTGAAACTAACATTCAAAAACAAATTAACCGCGCTGTAAAAGAAGCGGACGTAATTGTTATGGTGGTGGACGGCAAGCAGCCAGTAGGCGCGTTAGACAGAAAAGTGTTAACCACTTTTAGAAAACTTAAAACTAAAAAAATTCTAGCTATAAACAAGGTCGACTCGCCCCGTAACTTAGAAAAAAGCTTGGCCGATTTTTCGCGCCTGGGAATAAAAGATATGTTCCCCCTCTCGGCCCTTACCGGCCGCGGCATTGGCGACATGCTAGATGCTGTAGTGCAGGCCCTTGGTCTACCCGAAAAAGATGATGCAGAGGATGCATCTGCTACCCACTACCCACTACCAACTACCAACTCTCCTATTGCCGTTTCAATCTTAGGCAAACCAAACGTGGGCAAATCTAGTTTATTTAATAAAATTTTAAACGACGAACGCTCTGTAGTTTCCGCGGTACCCGGCACTACCAGAACAGCGATTGATGATAACATAACAATTGACGGTGTTGATTACACTTTTATAGACACAGCGGGTCTTAAGAAAAAAGAACACAAGCAGGCTAAACCCGACATTTTTTCCACTTTCCAAACTTTTCGCTCAATTCGCAGGAGCGATGTTTGTATTTTTGTTCTAGACGCAAACGAAGAAATTACCGTACAAGACCAACGCATTGCCCGGGAAATTTTAAATATGCAAAAAGGCTGAATAATTATAATGAACAAAATAGACAAATTTTCGGAGTCGCAAAAGAAAAAAGAACTAGAAGCCAGAGGTGCGCGCAAAGCTAAAAATCAGGCGGACGACTCTTATGGCTCCCTAAAAGACTACGTAAGTCACCACTTCCCTTTTTTGTGGATGTGTCCGGTATTTTTTGTCTCAGCCCAAGAAGGCGAAGGCGTGGAAGATGCCATAAAAGCCATAAAACCAATTTACGACCGAAGACATAAAACTTTGACCGATGAAGTTATGGCAGAATTTTTAGCCAAAAAAGTAAAAGTTAACCCACCAAAACTTCTGCGTGACCAAAAACAGCCGAAAATTTATTGGCTTAAACAAATTGCTACAAACCCACCCACCTTTCAAATGTTCGTAAACCATCCAGCAGCCATTTCCCTCCAGTTCCGCAAATACTTAGAAAATTCTATTATCAAGGAATTAGACTTCTGGGGCACGCCTATAAAACTTCACCTTAAAAAAAGACTTGGTCCGGGGATATAATATTAGTTTTAGGTAACTCAAAAGAAAAATCCCCTGCCGCGACGGACGCTAGCAGGGGGAACGGGTAGCCGCTATTCATTTACGGCCGTGAAAAAACTATCTGTACCCCATTTCACGTCAGTATTCTTTGTAACCCTGACACGATAATATGGCACATCAAATTCCAAAACCTTCCCACTATCCAGGCACAAACTCTTTTCGCAGGTAACTACAAGAAATCCTGCGCTCAGACCCCCGAAGTACATCTCCTTTATGTATTTAAGGGACACGTAACTCTTGCCGAATGAATCCACTGCTGGCAATTTCTTCCTGGCAAGCGCCAAAGTCTCGCATGTGGTTGCAGGACGCAGTTTATGAAGCCGCATCCAGCCTAAAACTTCGGAGGTGGTTAACGGATTTGGAAAGTTAACCGCCAAAACTTCCCGCTTTCCGCTTTTTGGCAAGGCATCAGTGCAGTCACCGTCCACAAAAAATATCGGAAACTGTTTGGAGAATACCCTGAAACCAAAAATGTCTTGCGCTGAGATACTCGCGTCAACCACAACTTCGGTTCTTTGAACCTCCAGCTTTGGCCGGTGCTGATTCCAAACAAATGCCACAACCCCAACGGCAAGTATAATGAGCGCACAGATACGCTGACACCGATTCATCATGTTCTCCTTTAAGATTGAACTGGCAAATATTTTATCAAAAATTTCGGCTTTTGTCCATAATAAATTGCTGTTATAATAAACAAATGAAAATAATAGTCGCTTTGGGAAACCCAGGAGAAAAATATAAAAATACCCGCCACAATGTGGGGTTTTTGGCTTTGGACTTTTATTTAAAAACTTTGGGTAACATTGCCCCAGCCTGCACAAAATTTAATTCTGAATTAGTAGAAGCAAGTTTTGGTTCGCAAAAAATCTTTTTTATTAAACCCCAGACCTTTATGAACAATTCCGGAGAGGCTGTGGCTGAAGTTGTAAATTTTTATAAGGCTAATGTTTCAAACGATCTGCTAATTATTCACGACGAAATAGACTTACCCTTTGGTTCCATCCGCACGACCGACTCCTCCTCCCCTGCCGGTCACAATGGCGTAAAGGACATAATAGAAAAATTAGGCACGCAAGACTTTCACCGTATTCGTATTGGCGTAGAATCCCGCCCGTCCCGCGACGTTATACCAACAGAGGCATTCGTACTACAAAATTTTACTGACGAGGAGGTAGGAAAATTACAAACCGATGTATTCCCAAAAGTAGAAATAGAGATAAAGAAATTTTTAGAAATCGGTTAAAACTCTCCGGTTGCATTTATATTCTTGTCATTCTTGTTAATAAAAAAATCCGCTTGCGCGGTTTTTTTAATTAGCGAGAGTATTTTAGATTTATCTTAATAAGTTTTGCATTCAATACCCTACTTGCAAGTGAGAACTTAACAACAAACGCTGCCAAGCTCTACTTACTAGCTAGTAGCAAGTGTTAGGAGGGATGTCACAAGCATTCGCTACTTGCAAATAGGGCAATAAACACAAAGCCCGCAGATCTTTTAAAACACGCAGATTACGCAGATACTGATTTATTAATTTTTCTGGTAATCTACCATAAACTTTTTAATGGCTTTTAGAATTGGATTTTAGAAAACCAATGTAGATCCATATCTGTGTTATCTGTCTAAATCTGCGTATCTCTGATCTAAAATTGATAAAATAAAAACCCCCGGCTTTTTGTATTTGTTTATATATTATTATAGTCCTTTTTGGCGATTTTGTCAACGGTTTGGTAAAGTTTTTGGCTTATTTAAGAGTAAATATATACTTTTTTGCTTAAAACAGCTTATTTTACCTATACTATATATAACCTTTTAACCTATGCCAAATCCAGATTCCCTATATTTACACGGCTTTAACCTAATGCCCCAATTTGGTCCGGCAAGGCTGCTTAAACTTACCCAGCTTCCTACTCTTAAAGAGGTCTATGAGGCTGACCTTGCTACACTAATATCACTCGGGATTGAAGAAGATATTTCAAAGGCATTTATAGAACATAGAAACAAAATTAATTTAGACGAAGAAGCCAAAAAGCTTGAAGCCGCGGGAATTAAGCTTTTAAATTTTAGAGATATTAATTACCCTAAACTACTTTTAGAAATTCCAAAATTCCCTCCCCTCTTGTACTATCGAGGTATTTTAGAAATGGCCGATGAGTTATGTGTAGCAGTTGTGGGCAGCAGAAAAATTACTACTTACGGCTTAACCGTAATTCCAGATTTAGTCGCGCCAATAGTAGACGCAGGCGTTACTATTGTTTCGGGCATGGCTTTTGGCGTAGACAGCGAAGCGCATAAGCAGTCGGTAAAAAAAGGCGCCCGCACTATTGCTATTTTAGGCGGCGGACTAGACGAGCGGTCACTTTACCCTAAAAACCATCAATTACTAGCGCAAGAAATTTTAGATGCCGGCGGAGCTTTAGTTTCCGAATACCCAATTGGCACGCCAAACTTTAAACAAAACTTTGTGGCGCGAAACCGCATAATATCGGGAATGAGTATTGCGACTTTAGTTGTGGAATGCGATTTGGAAAGTGGCAGTCTTATAACCGCCAAACACGCGCTAGACCAAAACCGGCAAGTCTTTGCCGTGCCGGGACCCATTTACGCGGAAATGAGTAAAGGGCCTAACAACTTAATTAAAATGGGCGCAAAATTAGTTACCGAAAGCAGCGATATTTTAGAAGACTTAAATTTAAAAACATTGCCGGAGCAAAAAAATGTGCAATTAAGTTTTGGCGACACGCCGCAGGAAACTGCCGTTCTTAAACTCCTAAACAAGGAGCCAAAGAATATTAATGCTATTATTAAAGAGTCAGGTATGGAAGCTGGGGAAATAACTTCTGCTCTTACTTTTTTGGAAATGAAAGGAAAGGTAAGAAATTTAGGGGGGCAGCAATATATTATCTCGCGATAAATTATTCTAATTGTTCTAATTTCTAATTGACCTAAATAATGGCTAATGCCAAATTCCCAATGTCTAAAGCTTGAGACATTTCGTCATTGGACATTGGAGCTTGTTTAGAATAATTAGAACAATTAGGTTAATTAGTATAATTCTCATGATCTCCAAACCCACACTAGTAAAAACCCTCATTGGTCTTCTCTTTGCCGCGGCCATTGCCCTTGGCCTTGTTAGAAGTAACCAAGACCCCTATTCTCCTAAAACCGTTTCTTATTCCGGCATTTCAAACGGCGACTTTGAAGACTACATAAAAAGGGCAAATGACCTTGCAAAAAAAGCTCCCACCGAATCTACCGTCAGCTTTTTAGCCGTCGGCGACATTATGCTTAGTAGAAACGTGGCAGGTGAAATACAAAAAGCTAAAGATATAAATCTGCCGTTTTCTAAAATGGCTGATATATTAAAATCTACAAATTTTAATTTTGCTAATCTTGAATCCCCCATAACAGACTCTCCGGTAGTTGGCGGTCACTCGCTGATATTTGGGGCCCCGACTTCAACAGCAGATGGACTTGTTAATTATAATTTTAAAATTTTAAATCTAGCCAATAACCACGCGCTTGACCAAGGATTACATGGCTTAAACTATACCTATCAAACTTTAGACGGCTTAGGTATAAACCACATGGGCATAGGCAGTGATAAAACTCAGGCCTGGCAACCCGCAATAATTAACGAGAACGGCATAAATATTTGTTTTATTGGCGCTTCCTATGCTTCCATAAATGACAGCGGTAAAACTACTAACAATTACGTAGCGCGCATAGAAGATTTAGAAAATCTAAAATCTGCAATCTTAAATCTTAAATCTTCTTGCGATTTTATAGTCGCCACTATGCATGCTGGCACGGAATACACCCGCACGCCAAACAAAGCGCAAACTACTTTTGCCCATAAGGCAATAGATTACGGCGCAGATATGGTAATAGGCGCGCACCCGCATTGGGTACAAACCATAGAAAAATACAACGGCAAGTATATCTTTTATAGCTTAGGCAACTTTATTTTTGACCAGGAATGGAGTCAGGAGACAAAGGAAGGTTTAACACTTAAAATCACCCTTTCTAAACAAGCCTCTCAAAATCCTATGATGCCTGGCGCTGCAAGTATAAACGACCTCCAAGGCCCAAAAGTCCCCGCGACTTTAAAACAAATAGAGCTGCTACCCGTAATAATTGAAAACTTCTCCACCCCCCGCCCAGCAACTGATATTGAAGCAAAAAAAATATTAGAAAAGATTGGTGAAAAAGAAAATATTTTATACTAAGAGTTGACAAATAATTATTAAATCAGTAAAATCACTTTTGTATTCGTTCGTCATTCATAATTCCTAATTCATACTTCATAATTCTTTCTATGAGTAAACCCCTAATAATTGTGGAATCCCCTACCAAGGCTAAAACCATTAGCCGTTTTCTTGGTGGCGCGTACACAGTTAAAGCCAGTATGGGGCATGTACGGGATTTACCAAAAAGTAAAATTTCTATAGACGTAAAAAACAACTTTGAGCCTGTCTATATTATTCCACCCAAAGCCAAAGACATAGTAGCAGAACTTAAAAAAGACGCTAAGGGCGCGCCCTCTATAATACTCGCGACTGACGAAGACCGTGAAGGCGAGGCTATTTCGTGGCATTTGGTGCAGGCACTTGGCCTTGGCGACGAAGAGCAGATTGCTAAAGGCAAAGAAGACGCGCGCATAAAACGTATAGTTTTTCACGAAATTACTAAAGCGGCAATTGAAAATGCACTAAAGCACCCACGTGATTTAGACTTAAATTTAGTAGATGCGCAGCAGGCAAGACGTGTTCTTGATAGATTAGTAGGTTACGAACTCTCCCCTTTCTTGTGGAGGAAAATACGATATGGTTTGTCCGCTGGCCGCGTGCAAAGCGTTGCCGTGCGTTTGGTAGTGGAAAGAGAACGCGAAATACAAAAGTTTAAAGCCGAAGAATACTGGTCTATAGAAGCGAAGTTGTCGCAAAAGGAAGCAGACGCGAAACAATTCATCGCGAAACTCCACAAAATTGGCGAAAAGTCTGTTGGTAAAATGGACATTAACAACGAAGTTGATGCCAAAAAAATTGTAACCGACTTAAAGGGAGCTGAATATAAGGTTACAGACATTCAACAAAAGGAAGTAAAAAGAAATCCTTCCGCGCCTTTTACCACTTCCACCTTACAACAAGAAGCCGCGCGCAAATTAGGCTTTAGCGCAAAACAAACTATGATGGTTGCCCAAAGACTTTATGAAGGCGTGGAATTAGGCTCAGAGGGCCATGTTGGTTTAATTACCTACATGCGCACTGACAGTTTAAACTTGGCTGCTTCCGCCCAAACCGCAATTGCGGAATTAGTTAAAGAACATTTTGGCAAAGAATATGCACTTAATGAGCCCCGCCACTTTACTAACAAAAGTAAAGGCGCGCAGGAAGCGCACGAAGCTATTCGCCCGACAGACGTTACAAAAAAACCGGAAGACGTAAAACAGTACTTAGACAGAAACCAATTTAAAGTTTACGAACTTATTTGGAAACGTACTATTGCCTGCCAAATGACTCCGGCTGTTTTAGAACAAACCGCGGTTGATATTTTAGCCAACACTAACTACACTTTTCGCGCAAACGGCCAAACCATAAAGTTTGACGGCTTTATACGCGCTTACACAGAAGGCCAAGACGAAAAAGCAGAAGACGAAATAGAAGGTGTATTACCGGAACTTAAGGTAAATGAATTATTAAAATTACACGAACTTCTCCCCCTCCAGCACTTTACCGAGCCGCCGGGCAGATATAGCGATGCTACCTTAATTAAGGCCCTAGAAGCCCACGGCGTAGGCAGGCCTAGTACTTACGCTCCAACCCTAACTACAATTCAAGAACGCGGCTACGCTACTAAAGAAGAAAAAAAATACAAACCAACCGAGGAAGGCTTTTTGGTTAACGATATGTTAGTAGAAAACTTCCCGGAAATTGTCGACATAAACTTTACTTCACACATTGAAGAAGAGTTTGATCTTATTGCCGAAGGCAAAATAAAGTGGACTGAAGTAATGGAAGAATTTTATACTCCCTTTAAACAGCACTTAAAAGAAAAAGAGGAAAGCGTTAAAAAAGAAATAATAATTTCCACCACCCCCTGCCCTCACTGCGGGAAAATGATGCACATAAAATTTGGCCGTATGGGCAAATTCCTTGCCTGCCCTGAAGAAGGCAGTAAAGTAACACTTCCTATGCCCGAAGAGGCCGCGCAAATAAAAGCCCTTGAAGAAAAAACCAAAGGCGAAATGTGCCCTATATGCGGCAAAGCAATGGAAGTAAAACGCGGACGTTTTGGCTTTTTCCTAGGCTGCCAAGACTACCCAAAGTGTAAAGGCATTTCCAAAATTTGGAACAAAACAGGTTTTAAATGCCCAGCGTGTTTAGAAAGTAAAGATAGACACGACAAACCCGGCGACGTGGTAGAACGTAAATCCCGCGGCCGCGGCAAACCCTTCTGGGCCTGTAACCTCTTCCCAGCCTGCAACTTCATAATGAACAAAGCCCCTGAAAGCGAAGCAGACCTTAAAGAAGCCCTAAAACACTGGAAAGAAAATCCACCGAAGCCCAAAAAAGACTACAAAAAGAAAAAAGTCGAAGCATAACGCTTCGACTTTTTTAATGTATTAAGATGTGTCATCCCGGCCAAGTCTTCGGGCGCCGGGATCCAGAACCGCCGGTTTTTAAGGTTTTTTGCAACCAAGGTTTTTTTGAACAAATTCTAAATCCAAACTATTAACTATTCCGGAAAAATCTAGGTCTGCTCTGCGCTCAAATCCTTGTTTTCCGACTTCTGTGCCTATTGCTTTTTTCACAATATTTAAATCAAATTCATCTACTTTTCCGTCTTCATTTGCATCGCCTACACAAAATTTCGGTAAAATATTTGGTATTTGACGCGCCTCTTCTGCCGTCATTTCCCTTAAGGCTTCAGGTGGTGCATATTTTGCCTTCAGGAACCCAGGAGCCATAGAATCTATTTCTTCCGCGGTTTTAAAATTTTCTATGGCAATTAGCAACGCCGCGGCCAAACTCAAAGACACAATTAAAAACATTGTCCAATGAAAATGCTTTCTTGGGTTTTTGTTTATGAATTGCGGAAATGGTTTTTGAGTTTTTGTTTCGTCTAACATTTTAAGCAAGCTTTAGCTGCTGCTTTATTTGTTTTATTTCTTGAGAATGAACCTGTACTTCGTTTTCAATTCTTCTTATTGCTTCCACAGTAAAAATACGCTCTTGGTCTAAGCGATTTAAAATTCCGAGCATGGCATCCATGGTAGTACGGATATCGTTCAAATCAGCTCTTGTAGCCATTTTTTCTTCAATCCTGTCCAACCTTTCATCGTGCTCTATTAACTTTTGTATAATCTTGTCTTCATTCATATATTTATATTAACTCTATAAAATAGTCCTGTCAAAATCACTTCTTTAGGCATCTGTAGTGTATTTTTTTTCGTAGTTCTGTAGCTAATCATTGCGTCCAAACATCCTAACCTGAAACCACACAAACATGGTCGCGCGGAACCAGCCCATAAGCTTGGCTAGGTAACGAATATGCGCGGCTTGGTCAATTACGTAAGCTACAAAGCCTTTTACGTACCAGCCTTTATAGTCCATAATAGCCCACTTGCCGCCAAGACAAACTATAAAGCCGTGTTTTTTGGGAATGTATTTTGCGGGTTTTTGATTTTGCAAAATTTGCGGCAAAGCTTTACTTAAATACAGCGCCTGGTCTATGGCGTCTTGGGCGGAAGAAGGCACCGGACGGCCTTGCTCATTTAATACGCAGGCGGCGTCGCCAAGCGCAAATACATTTTGGTAGCCTTCTAACTGCAAATGTTCGTTAACTACTAGCCTATTTTTTTTGTCTGCCAAAGCTTTAGGCACAATATCCAGTTCCCTACCTTTTACACCCACTGTCCATAAAATTGCATCGTAAGTTAGCTTGTCTCCGGAATTTAGCTCAACAAACTGGGATGTAATTTCCTTTATGGCGCTTGAAACTAAAACTTCTACGCCCAAATCTTTAAAACGCATAAACGCGTCCCCGCTTAAGCGCTTTGAAAACCCGGGTATAAGTTCGCTCGCCGCTTCTACCACTAAAATTTCCACCTTTTCCCAAGGGTAGTTATATTTAAAACACAAAAAGTTTTTTAGTTTTAAAAGTTCCGCGGCTAACTCACAGCCGGTATACCCCCCGCCCGCCACTACAAACCGCAAATGTTTTTTTGTCATATCCATTGTATGAGCCTGGAATGCAAATTCAATTTTGTTGCGTAGGCGCAACGCGTCTTCCAAAGTTTTAAGCGGCAGGGCAAATTCTTTGGCGCCTTTTATGCCGTAGTCGTCGCTTACCGAACCGGTGGCTATTATAAGCTGGTCAAAACTTATGGTCTTGCCTAAAATTTGAACATTTTTTTCTTTTAAATTTATTTGCTTAACTTCGCTCTGAACTAACTCAACACTTGTGCCTTTAAGTAAGCTTTTTAAAGGCAAAGTTATAGCTTCTTTTAGCTGCTCCACGGAAACTAATTCTTCATCGGCCGTGGCAACTTCGTATAAATCAAAACTAAATAACTGATAGTCTCTCTGGTCAATTAAAGTTACTTTCGCCTCCGGTAGTTTTTTTGAAATTTTAATTGCGCTTAAAAGCCCGGCATAGCCGGCACCCAATATTACAATATTTTTTGAATGTGTCATTTTATTTCTAGAATTATCGGTTAATTAAAGTATAACACAGGTTGATTGACAAGAATGACAAGATTTAAATGATTGACATGATTTATATGCAGTACAATCTTTTCATTCTTTTAAATCATTTAAATCTTGTCAATCTAACTATTCATACTGTAGCGCTCTAATTGGGTCTAACTTGGCGGCCTCCCTGGCAGGCAATACGCCAAACAAAATTCCAATGGTGGCAGAAACACCTACAGCAATAAAAATAGAATACAAAGGCACAGCAAATGTCCAAGCTAGGTTTGCCGCGTTAGCAACCAAAGAAACAACCCAGCCTAAGAAAGAGCCAAAAATTATACCAAACACTCCCCCAATTACTGTAACTAGAACTGCTTCAATTAAAAACTCGTTTAAAATGTCTGAAGGTTTTGCGCCCAAAGCTTTTTTAAGCCCTATCTCCGAAGTTCTTTCCGTAACCACCACATACATAATATTCATAATGCCCACGCCACCCACTATTAAAGAAATGGCCGCAATGGCAATAAGTAAAATAGTAATGCCGTTAAAAATGGTATTAAATGTGCCAAGCGCATCGGCCTGCGTTTGCACTACAAAGTCGTCCTTGTCCGGGTTAGTTTCGTCGGTATTATGATTTTGTCTTAAAACCATTCTAATGTCTTCGGCCGTAGCTTCCGCAATATTTATGTCATTTACCTGAACAATTGCCATAAGTAAATGGTCAATGCCCAACACTTTTTTCTGGGCAGTTCTAAGTGGCATATATAGCGTGTTGTCCTGGTCTCCTCCAAGTCCTCCGCGCGATTCGTACACACCAATAACCGTAAAATTCATATCCCCTAAGCGTACTAATTGGTTAATTGGGTCTTGCTGACCAAACAGGTCTGTAGCTAAACTGTTGCCTAAAATTACCACCTGGTCAGCGCCCGTGTCTTCGCCTTGGGTAAAAAACCTTCCTTCGGTTAACTTGCCTTTATCTATGTCAAAACGAGAAGCCGAAGCTCCATAAAATAAAATACTTTTTTCCACGTTTCTATAGGAAATAACTTTTTGCCCAACCACCATGCCGTAAGCCCCGCTTATATTATTTAACTTTTTTATATCTTCTATGTCACGCTCTTTTAAAGAAGTTATAACTACAGGCGAAGCTGCCCTACTCTGGTCGGCGCTAGCCGCGCCTGCGCCTTTATTTTTAGTTGTGGGCGGCACACGGGTTTGAATATACAAAGTATTTGTACCAAAAGCATCTAACTGAGCGTTAATTAAACTTCTAAAACCTTCACCTGCGCTTAAAACCAAAATTACCGTGCCAATACCAATAACAATACCTAAAGTCGTCAAACCAGTTCTTACTAGGTTTGAGCGCAGAGCTTTAACAGATTGTTTGAATGCGTTTAACATAATTTTAACCCCCACTAATTTTGGTCATAGCTCCAAAATGATAATTTGCATCTAAAATAATATGCTCTGGCCTTTTGTGTATAACATTAACTTCTTTTAAGGAAGTTTTGCTCATAGGAGCCATAACCTGTACATTAAAAAAAATAGATAAATCCTCGGCAAAACCCCAATCTTTTCCCGTCTCACACGCATCAATTATCAAAGTTGCTCTGGGGCTAAAAATGTGTCTATATTTTTGCAGCCTTGTATCCGACAAGTCTTTTCTTTCTAAGTAATTAATCTGTTTCTCTTGAGATCCTAAAAAAAATTGGTTCGCGTTTCCATGGCCTGAAAAAATACCAAAATTTGCTTTCGTTTCATTAGAATACTTCTTTTTCAAAATTCCCATAAATTTTGCCAAATCAATAATATTCTCACATTCAGCAATCCTCAAAGTGTATTCTTTACCCAGCTGATCACTAAAATGTTTTATACATTCTATCCATTCTTTATCAAAATAACCATCAGAATATTTAGGGCTAACAGTACTTACATCCGATAAGGAAGCTACTAAAACCCCGTAAGGTATTTTAGAATTTTCCATCTGCTCAAACTGTCTGACTAAAACGTCTGGATGATAACGTCCAAAATTCCAAATTTTGAAACGGTTGTTTAAAGCTAAACATATGCCTTTGTGTTTTTTTTCAATAGCGACAACAACAGGTAAATTAAATTCTGCGGCCTTTCGAAAACTTGAATGACTTCTTTACCATACATCTAAAAAAGCATACGAATTTAAGCCGAACGAACTTAGCACTCTATTTATTTCAGTCTCGTCTTCCAAACTTAAACCAACCGATTCATGCAATTTTCTACTTCTTGATTGTGCATGTAAAATATTCTTTTGTTCATTTCCACTATATTCCTTATTCATATCTAAGTGCTTCAATAGGATTAAGTTTACTTGCTTTATAGGCGGGGTAAAGCCCGAACACTACTCCTGTAAGGATTGATACGCCCACGGCTAATACCACAGACCTTATAGAAATTACAAAAGCCCAGTCATAGCCTAAGGTCTTCATAAGTAAAGAAACTAAGTACGAAACAATTACCCCAACAACAATTCCTACCACTCCCCCAAGCGAAGTTAATGTGCCCGCTTCCAACAAAAACTGATTTCTTATGGCTGCGTTGCCCGCGCCCACGGCTTTTCTAAGACCAATTTCCCTAGTACGTTCTGCTACTGTTACCATCATAATATTTAAAATACCTATACCACCCACCACTAAAGCTATAGAAGCCATAGCAGTTAAAAATAACTGCAGTGCACTAGTAATGGTGGAAAGCAAAGCAATTGCGTCGGCCAAGTTTCTTACGGTGTAATCAGCCTGTTCATCTGTTTTAACTCTATGGCGTTCATTTAAAATTTGCTTAATTTGGTCGCGGGTAGAATTTAAATTGTCCGCGCTGTTTACTTTTATGTTTATCATTTGCAAATAATTTATACCTAAGAGTTGTTTTTGACCAATAGCTAGGGGAATAAAAATTTGGTCGTCCTGGTTTTGAAACGCCGCGGTGCCCCTGGGCGAGACTACGCCAATAACTCTTAAAGGCACCCCGCCTGGGTCTTTTTGCGAAGTGCTTCTAACTTTTATAACCTGCCCGAGTGGGTCTACGCCACTTTGGCCAAATAAATCTTCTGCCACGGAAGAGCCTAAAACCACTACGTTGGCATTGCCGCTTTCCTGCTGCTGGTCAAAAAAAGTTCCTTCTTGCATGGTAAAACTAGTTACCTGCGGATAGGTATATTCTGTACCTAAAAAATTGGTGTCTATGCTTTGGTTTGTCCAAGTTACTGTGGCTGTTCCCCTAACCATTGCATTAACCGCTTCTGCGTCCGGCACACGGCCGCTGTCCCGCAGTGCCTGAGCGTCGTCTTTAGTTAAAGTAGTAACCACAATACCAAATATTTGCGAAGGCGGTCCTTTTTCATTGCTCTTACCCGGCTGTACCGAAAGCAGATTACTTCCGAGTTTGGTAATTTGTCCCAAAACCAAAGACTGCGCGCCTGCTCCTAGAGCGATAATAATAATCACTCCCGCCACGCCAATCACTATCCCAAGTATGGTTAAAAACGACCTACCCTTTCGGGCAAGCAGAGTTCGAAACACCAGGCGGATTGTGCTTAAAAAGTTCAAGAAAAATTATTCTAATTAACCTAATTGTTCTAATTATTCTAAATAAATCCCAATTGTAAAAATGTCTAAAATTTCTGTTTTCCACTTACTGTTTGATAAATTTTGTTAAATATTAAATTTAGTTCTTTTGCTTCTTGCCATAATATTCTTGCTCTATCTGCCATTTCGGGAACGGCTACAGCTGACATCCTTAAAAAGTGCTTACTCTCTCTAGATTCTTTTTTACACAAACCGATTTTATGCTTAAAATCTTTAGGGCTTTCAGCGTCATCGGCTTCACAATAATTAGCGCCTACACTTGTACCACAGCCTACTAACTGATCAATAATTCTTCTGGTTAATTCATTCCTAGGCATATCTCTACAAAACCTAATAACATCTTCCCCAAACTTAGCAGTACGTTCTTCTAAGTCGTACTTAGGATTTTTGGGCATTTCGTCGTTAGACATTGTTTAGGGCACTTAGGTTAATTAGAACAATTAGTATAATTATTTTACCAGCACTTTTCCATCTGTCGCGATTGTCCTGTTTCTAACTGGCTCGTCTGAAACTAACAAACCATCTTTAAGACGAATTATTCTTTTAGCGTGGTTCGCGGTATCCATTTCGTGAGTTACTAGAATTATAGTTCTGCCTTCGTTATTTAATTTTTGCAATATTTCCATAACCACATTACCGCTTTTACTGTCTAAGTTTCCAGTTGGTTCGTCCGCAAATATAACTGCCGGGTCGCAAACAAGGGCTCTGGCAATTGCCACACGCTGTTTTTCACCACCGGAAATTTGGTTGGTATAAAATTCCAAACGGTGCGAAAGCCCAACTGCTTCTAACGCCTTTTTAGCTAGCTCGTCGTGGTTAGTTTTTTTGCTGTATATTAACGGCAATTTTACATTGTCTAAAACTGTTGTGCGGGCAAGTAAGTTAAAGGCCTGGAACACAAAGCCTATACGTTCGTTTCTAAGTTCTGCTAAATACTCATCGGTAAATTCTTTTGTATTTTGCCCTTCAAACAAATACTCTCCCCCGGTATATCGGTCAAGAAAACCAATTATGTGCATTAAAGTACTTTTACCACAACCGGAAGGACCCATAATTGCCACAAATTCGCCCTTTTCAATATTAAAACTTACGCCGTGTAAAACCGAAGTTACCACGTCTTCGTTTACATAGTCCTTTGTTAGGTTTTTTACTTCAATAAGATTCATACAAGATATTAGATATTAAAGGATATTAATAGATATTAGACTGTATTGAGACTAATATCTCAATATCAAATATCTCTAAATATCTGAATTTACCTGATTATTATACCTTAAAACAGGGCATTTTAAAAGCAAAAAAATAAACAAAAAAAGAGCCGGTCGATGCATACTTCACATCGCCGGCCCGGAACATGATTACCCCCAAGGCCTTAAATAGCCTGGAAGTTTTTGATTTTTCTTCGGTGGTTGCCCCCCTGTTTGGGGGGCATGAAATCCCGAAGGCTTCACGACATCAGGTTGCCCCGGCTGCTCAGCCGGAGCGGGATTGGTTGCGGGTTGGGTTTTGTCTGTTGACATTTCCCTCTCCTTGTTGGAGTTGGACCAACACGGCTCCTTCGGAGCCAGGAAAATGTTCTCCTTGCTTCTGTCATCCCAGGCTTAGAGCCGGGATCAAGATTCTTTAGAGACCCAAATTCCTCGCTCCGATGGAGCGAAATCTTACCGCTGCTGCACAAAACGCAAGAATCGGATTCGCAGATTGACCCATCGGTGCTTGGTTTTCAAGATTCGCCCCCATATTGTCATTCTTCGCAAATGACTTAATTCTGACCTATGAACGGGCATAAAATCGCAAACCTTACGACCACCGATACAGCACATGAACCCATTTACTTCCATCAATGGGTGCGAGCAACGTGGACACTTTACCCGTAGCATGCTTCCTCCTACCATCTTCCGATGGACTTTTTGATTGTTTCTTGTTTTCCCTTGCCTTATTCAAACAAGAGATAATTTGGCAGGAACGCGAGGATTCGGACCTCGTTCAGTGACCTATTAAGGCCAGTGCTTTACGCAATAAGCTACATTCCTATAAAAATTTTTACAAATAAAAAACCCGGCTTCCGATGAAGCCGAGATCCTTAAGTCAAACTTGCGTTTAACTCAAAAACTC